>JBBSIY010000331.1:0-4217 GCA_038257785.1 Lysobacterales bacterium | reverse complement strand
ACGGTGTGCCGAATCCTCGCTAGTTGCAGGATCTTAACCATGTCTCTGGATTGCCGGAGCCGGTGAAGCCGGCCTCGCAATGACTAGAGTTGGGTGTCCGTTCCGATCGCGTCGCCGACTCGGGTTCGCGAGATTTCTGTTTGCTTGGAAACAGCAGGCGGTGCCTTGCCTCCCACTACCCTCGCCGCCATTGCGAAGCAATGCTGGCACTGCGGCAATCCATGCCCCGCGACACCCTTGCTCATCGCGAATTCCAAGGTCTGATCGATGGATTATCGCGGCCGATGACGCCGCAATGACGAGCACTTGCCGCTGACGCTGAGCGCACACGACGTTGCTATAAGGCGACGCAGTTGGCAGCAGCGTGGCACTCTTAACGCTTTGCAATCAGAGGATCACCCACCATGTTGCAGGTTTTGTTGGGTCCAGCGCTGCGCTGGGCTGGTCGATTGCGGTTTCCGTGGCTTTTGGCGCTCACAGGGACCTTGTTTGCGGTGGACCTGGTGCTGCCCGATCCGCTGCCGTTTATCGATGAAATCTTGCTGGCGCTCGGCACGCTGCTTTTTGCCAATCTAAAGCAGCGTCGCGTGGCAAAAAACGACGTAGGCAAATCCGATACGGCAACGCTGGACCGCGATTGAAGCTGTTCGACAGCCATTGTCATCTCGACGTTGATGCGTTTACCGGCGATCGACCAGAGGTCATCTCCCGTGCTCGCGCCGCTGGCGTTGTTGAACAGCTGATACCTGCGATCGATGCGGCAAGCTGGCCAGTGATTCGCGATCTGTGCGCAAGCGACGTTGGCTTGCTGCCAGCCTATGGCCTGCACCCCGTGTTTATCGCCAATCACAGCGCCGACAATCTTGCCGCATTGCCTCGCTGGCTTGAGCAGCATCGTCCTGCCGCAGTGGGCGAATGTGGATTGGATTTCTTTATCGAAGGACTAGATGCCGAAGCGCAGCGAGTGTGTTTTCAACGGCATATTGAACTGGCTAAAGAGTTTGATCTGCCGCTGGTCATTCATGCGCGACGGGCTGTGGACGAAGTCATACAGCGACTGCGCCGCATCGGCGGCCTGCGCGGCGTCGTGCATAGCTATTCGGGCAGCATTGAGCAGGCAGAACAGCTTTGGAAGCTAGGCTTTTGTGTTGGCATCGGCGGCCCGCTCACTTACCCGCGCGCCCTGAAGTTGCGTCGAATGGTCATACAGATGCCAATCGAACATCTATTGCTCGAAACCGACGCACCGGATCAACCTGACGTGCAGTGGCGCGGACAGCGTAACGAGCCAGCGCGGTTGTTGGAGATCGCTGCCTGTGTCGCTGCGCTTCGCGGCGAGGCGATCGACTCAGTCGCAGCGGCAACGTACGCGAACTCGGTAAGGCTGTTCCGGCCGTCAGTTTGACGCTGATTGTTGAACCGATTTAGCAAGCAACATGCCGATCGCTTTGCCAACGGCGGCAAACGCAAAGGCCCCGGTCACGTGCGTTGCGGCCCCTAGCCCCGCACCGCAGTCGAGCTTGAGCCCTGCGTCCGCATTGAGCTTCGGGCGATTGCCACACACGCTGCCGTCGGCCTGCGGATACACCACGTTCTCCAGCGAGTAAATCGCCGGCACGCCGAAATAGCGGTCGGCATTGCGTGGAAAGCCAAATTCACTGCGCAGCTTTTTTCGGATCAAAGCGAGCATGGCGTCGTGCTCGGTGCGGCTCAAATCTCGCACGCGAATTTGCGTCACGTCGCTACGCCCCCCGGCTGAGCCAACGACCAGCAGCGGCTGCTTGCGTCGCCTGCACCAGGCAATCGTTTCAACTTTAGTGCGAAAGCTATCGCAGGCGTCGAGCACCAGATCGAAGTCCGCGTCCAGATGCTCCGACAGGTTCGAAGGCGTGAGAAAGGCAGCGACCGGGTTGATACGAATATCAGGATTGATCAGTCGGCATCGTTCGGCCATGGCGTCGACTTTGGCGCGGCCAAAATTTCCGCCGTGCGCAGGCAGCTGACGGTTGGTATTACTGACGCAGATATCGTCGGCATCGATCAAGGTCAGCGCCCCTACCCCGCTGCGCGCTAGCGCTTCGACGGCCCAGGATCCAACCCCGCCAATGCCCACCACAGCGACCCGCGCAGCATTCAAACGTTCGAGTGCGCCTCGGCCGTAGAGCCGATCAATGCCGCCGAAGCGTTCGCGCAGAGATTCGTGATCCATCGTATTCTGTAGGCATCATGGTTTGTCGCGGCGGATGGTACGTCATCGCCCAGCCGAACTCGTTGAATCCCGCCTTAGGACCCCGTCGCTGCGCATGCGCTATGTAGTTGTTTTGCTCGTAGGTGCGCTGATTGGCGCGATGCTCACCATGGTTTCGCTGAACGCGCTTCAGCAGGCGTCCGCCGTGCCCAACGGGGTGATGACGATGATGCAGTACCACATGAATGCTGTCCGCGCCGATATCGTCGCCGAGCGCTGCTCTGAAGCGGAGTCGCACTTTCGTACGATGCGGGGCTTGGCCGGCGACATCGAGCCCGTGTTCCTACCGACAGGCGGCGACGATGTGCTGTTCGCGCGCTACGCCGGGCAGCTCCGCAATCGCATGGATGAAGCGTTGCGCACTCCTGCCACTGAATGCCGCGCCTTGACCGAGCAGCTCGGCCGCGTGGGTGACGGCTGCAAGGCCTGCCACCGAGATTTCAAATGAGGCTAATCCGAGGGACATTTTTGGTCGCGGCGGGCACGCTATTCTGTTGCGTAGGCGCACGTGCTGCGGTGTCCCAGTCCGCGGACGATGCCTTCACTGTCGTGCATAGCGCATCGGTCAGCGTGTCGCCGCTGCACGTCTGGCTGACCCTAACCCGCCCCTCGCGCTGGTGGGATTCGGCCCACACGTGGTCTGGCGACGCGGCCAACCTGAATATCGATACGCGCGCAGGCGGCTGCTTTTGTGAGAATTGGAAAGGCGGCAGCGTTGAACACATGCGAGTTGTTTGGGTAACTGCCCCAAGTGAGTTACGACTGAGCGGTGGGCTGGGCCCTTTGCAGTCTATGGCCGTCGATGGCCTACTGAGCTTTACGATAAAGCCGCAGGATGCGGGGTCCGTTATCGAACTTGTCTACCACGTTAGCGGTGACAGCACGCATCAGCTTAGTCAGATCTCCGCAGCCGTCGATGGCGTGCTGGGCGCGCAGCTTCAGCGCTTGCAAAAACTTCTGGATGCTCCGCCTGCGGCAGCCAATTAGTCGCCGCCGACAGCACAAGAGGTTGCATTTTTGGGTCAACAAAAAAAACCCCGCCGGAGCGGGGTTTTTAGTGATCTGAGCAACGTCCCAAGGGAGCGAATCAGACCTTCTCAACCTCATCGGCCTGCAGGCCTTTCTGGCCTTGGACCACCTTGAAGCTGACTTTATCGCCCTCGGCCAGCGACCGGAAACCGGTGCCTTGGATGGCGCGGAAGTGGACGAAAACATCGTCCCCGTTTTCGCGGCTGATGAAGCCGAAACCTTTGGCATCGTTGAACCACTTAACGGTGCCGATCTCTCGGTCGGACATGAAACGCTCCTCAAACTCGATCAATTATTCTGGCCTCGTCGCCGAGGCCGGCCTGCGTCACTGCGCGTGCTGTGCCGCCACCAAGCGCGGTCATTGCTTTTGCAGCGAATCGAGTGTAGCCACTTTTTTTCGCCAATGCGATTACTGATACCACGGCCTGCATCGCGGCCAAAGGCCTGACCGCGCTCCGGCGAGAGGAGCTCACGGCACACAAAGCCGATGGATCGCCCTCAAACGACGGCAAACGCGCAGCCGCGCGCATTGGCCGATCAGCTTACGTCATCCCAACTTGAGCATTCGCTCAACTGCATCCGGTAACAGTGAGGTCACTCGCAAACGGAGCACCACGATGCACGCATACATGCGCCCTCTTCCTCTGGCACTCGCGCTGCTCAGCGCCACACCGCTGGCCTCCGCCGCCGAGTTTGTCATTGCCAACCGTGACAGCGCCGGCATGCGTTTGGCCCTGCTCACTGCCGCAAACAAAACGGATGAGTCACATCGCATTGTGTTGGCAGAAGGCGGCCTCTATACGATTACCGACACGCTGCCGGGCAGCTTGGCGCTGCCGCCCCTGCGCGGCAACATTACGATTGAGGGCAACGGCGCGGAGATACGTCGGTATAGCGAGCAGGCCATGACTTTGCTGCAAATTGATCCGGCGTCGACGGT
>JBBSIY010000330.1:0-4218 GCA_038257785.1 Lysobacterales bacterium | reverse complement strand
GGCCGTGCACGCGCTCGTCGCCACGCACGCCGCGCTGCAATAGGCTCTCGATTTTGTCATCGGGAATGCCGGGGCCATCGTCTTCCACGCTGATGCGCGCGGCGCGCCCGCCGTTGGGTCGGTCCACCTTCAGCAGCACGCGGGACTTGGCCCACTTGAAGGCGTTTTCCAACAGATTGCCGAGCAGTTCCATTAGATCGCCCTGCTCACCGTGGAAACGGGCGCTTGGATCAATCTCGAACTCGCACAGCACGCCGCGCTCGGCGTAGACCTTCTCCAAGCCCTGCACGATGCCTTCAGCGTTGGTATCGATGGGCAGCGGCGCAGCAAAACGCTGGTGTCCCGAGGTTGCTGCTCGCGACAGCTGATACGCGACAATCTCATCCATGCGCTCAACCTGGCTGCGCACTTCGCTACGTAAGTCCCCTTCCCCAGTACTGCCATCGCTTTCAAGCCGCGCTCGCAGCACCGCCAAGGGCGTTTTCAGGCTGTGCGCGAGGTCGCCCAAGGTGTTGCGATAGCGCGTTAGATGATCGCGCTCGCTTTCAATGAAGGCGTTGAAGTTATCAGTGAGCGGGCGCAATTCTCGCGGGTAGTCGCCGTCAAGCTGATCGGTTGCCCCGCGCTCCACGCGGCCAAGGTCGCGCTCGACCGTGCGCAATGGATTCAAACTCCAGCGCACCACCCACACCTGCAGCAGCAGCAGCAGCACGCCAGCGCCGCCGAGGTAAGCCCACAGCGTGCGTCGAAACACCCGAATCTGCCGATCAGCAACCTGCGTGGTCTCGCCGATGAAGACCGAAAAGCTCACCGAGTCTTCGGCGTTCACTTCCCACGCAACGCCAATGCCGAAGCGATAAATCGGACCCACTGGGCTGTCTAGAGGACCCACAAATTCGGCGTCGCCCGGTCGCATCGCATCGGTAAACGGCAGCTGGCGTCCGCTGGCAGAGCCCGACTCCCATCGAAACAGATCGCCGTGAATCGCGGCGTATAGGCCACTGCTGCCCGGCTGATCAAAGCGCGGCTCAGGCGATTCTGCCGGCGGAATTAGCGCTTTGCCGCGGGTGACATCGGTGCCGGCGAGGTAGGCGTAAGCGTAAGTCTGCAGACGCTCGCGGACGCCAGAAAGCACCGCGTCCGCGAAGGCTTGATCAAGCGCGTAGCCGGTCAGTCCTAGAAATGCAAACAGGCCAATACTGGCTGCGACCAGCTGGCGGGCCTGCAGCGACATAGAGCGTCCGCGCATTACGATCGCGATCTAACGCGCTGCGCGGCAACTGCGGCAGCGCAGCGTCACTCGTTGCGCGGAATCGCGAACCGGTAGCCGCGGCCACGCACCGTTTCAATCGGCTTCAGCGTGCCTTCCGGGTCGAGCTTCTTGCGCAAGCGGCCAATGAAGACTTCGAGCACGTTGGAGTCGCGATCAAAATCTTGCTGATAGATATGCTCGGTGAGGTCGGCTTTGGAAACTAGCTCACCTGCATGCAGCATCAGATATTCAAGGACTTTGTATTCGTAGCTAGTCAGATCAACTGGCTGGCCATCGGACGCCACCGTCTGCGCGGCGAGATCGAGTCGAATCGGTCCGCACTCTAGCTGCGGCTTGCTCCATCCCGCGGCGCGTCGCAGCAGCGCGTTCAAGCGCGCGAGCAGTTCTTCAATATGGAACGGCTTGACCAGATAGTCGTCAGCGCCCGCTTTCAATCCTTCGACCTTGTCCTGCCAGCTTGAGCGGGCGGTAAGAATCAGGATCGGAAAACTCTTCTGCTCGCCGCGCAGCAGGCGAACCAACTCCATGCCCGACAGCTTGGGTAAGCCAAGGTCGATGACGGCGACATCAAAAGGCATCTCGCGCCCGAGGTACAAACCTTCTTCGCCATCACTGGCTGCATCGACGGCGAACCCCTCGCGGCGCAAACGCGCGGTCAGGGTTTCGCGCAGGGGGGCTTCGTCTTCAACCAGCAGAATACGCATCCGATCAGAACTCCACGGCGTTGGGATAGTGCGGGGTGAAAGAATACGGGATTAGCAGACCGGCTGAACGCACGAATCAGCCGTCGTCTCGCGATGGCGGCGGCTGCGGCGCTGGCTGATCGCGCATCTGCCGCCGCGGATCGTCCTGCATGACGCGCACGCGGCCTTCGGGCGTCAGCACTTTGACGCGATAAATCTCACGATCACCGCGCTGCATCGGCCGCACCTGCAGCACGCGGCCGCCGGTCTCGTTCTCAATCCGCTGCACCGATTCCGGCATGCGCTCGCGCTCGGCCGCACGCTCGCGCCGCGCGTCGTCACGCCCGGCGGCGGACAGCGGAAGCGCAACCGTCAAGGTCACGATGCTTAGCAAGATTGGCGGGAAGATGCGCATAGGGAATGGAATCTTAACGTTCAGCGCGAGATGTGCAAACCCGACGCCAACGCGAGAGGTGCCTTTTATGACGGGATTGCAGTCTGGTCGCGGGGGGGTGAATCCGTTCTGAACTCGTTAAATCGCAGCACAAGGGCGGCTGAATGAGCGGCTCGCGCCACCATAATCAGCTAAAAAATCTCGGCAACGCAGCAGCGCAGCGATCCCCCGGCCTTCTCGATTTCATCCAGAGCGACGCTCGCCACATGCCAGCCGCACTGGGTAAGTCGTGCCCGCGTGCCAATCGAAAGCGTGTCAGCCGCCCGCTCACTCATCCATACCCGATTGTGGTCAAGGGCAATGCAGTTGCCACCAAAGCCGCTCAACTCGGCGGCGTCCAGCACGATGGCGTTGTCACCGTACAGCTCGAGCAGCGCCTCCACGACGGCCGGGTCGGCGAAGGCGGATGGACCAATCACCATGCCCCGGCCGGCCAGCGCGCTCATGACTACATTGGTGTGGTACTCGCCTTCCGCCAGCTCAAACGCGAGCACCGCGCGCAGGCCGAACGCGGCATACATCGCCCGCACGCCTTCAGCATCGCAGCGCGGACTCAAACCGGCAAAGCCGATGCCGCGCGCGCGGTCAATCACCATCGTCCCAGTCAGCTCACTCAGGCCCGGCATGCCGCGCAGGTCGATAGTCTGGTAACCCAAGGCATCGACAAAGAAGCGCCGCACGTCGATGCGTTCGGCCTCGCGCTGACGCAGGGCGTGACGCATGCGTCCGATGATGAATCGTCCGCCAACCTCACCCTCAACCCGCGCGGTGGCAAACACGTTGTTAGGGAACACCGCGTCCGGCGTGGCGCTGTCACCAGGAAACGCAATCGTCGGCACGCTTTTCGACAGTGCTTTCTGAAGCCGCGCGTGCTGCGCTAGGGCGCGAACTTCATCGACCGTCAAAGCGAGGTTCATATACAGGTTGTCGCTGGCGGACTCCGCCGCAAGACGCAGCCCATCGGGTGCGATGAGAAACGCCGCTCGTGCGCAGGCGGGCTGATCAGGTTTCAAAGCGCGCACGTGGCGCAAAAACTCGCGTGGATCACGAAAAATCATGCGGCGCGCCCCACTTCATAACTCTCCACCCGCGCCAACGCCTGTTCGACGAGCACCCAGTCTGCACCAGCCTTATGCGCGCCTTCACTCAGGACCTGGCGAAACGCGCGGCCACCAGCTTCACCATGAAACAAGCCAAGTATGTGCCGCGTCATGTGCTTTAGCGCAACGCCCGCGCATAGCTGTTGTTCGACGTAGGGTCGCAACTGTCGCAGCAGGCTCGCACGCGTCGATGGTGTATGACCGGGCGCAAACAACGCCAGGTCGCACTGATGCAAAAAGTATGGCGTGTGATACGCCGCGCGACCAATCATCACGCCGTCCACGTGACGCAGATGCTCGTCGATGGCGTCCGCTGCATCAATCCCGCCGTTGATGACCACCGTCAATTCGGCGCGCTCCTGCTTGAGTCGATAGACCTGCTCATAGCGCAGCGGCGGCACCTCGCGGTTCTCTTTCGGACTTAGGCCTTGCAGCCACGCCTTGCGCGCATGCACGGCGAAGGTCTGCACGCCGCTTGCTGCCACCTCATCGACAAATGCACGCAGGTCGGCATAGTCCTCGTGCTCATCGACACCCAACCGACACTTCACCGTAATCGGAATCTTGACCGCGGCAAGCATCGCGCCGGTGCATGCTGCGACCAGCGATGGCTCGCGCATCAAGCACGCCCCAAAGCGCCCCGCCTGCACGCGATCCGACGGGCATCCGACGTTGAGATTAACCTCGTCATAGCCCATCGCCTCGGCC
>JBBSIY010000329.1:0-4230 GCA_038257785.1 Lysobacterales bacterium | reverse complement strand
CGGCAGCAAAATCGCCGGGCGACTGACCGCTTCGACGCGTCCTTCGGCATACAGACCGGCGACGCTAGGCGCGTCTTCTGCGGGCAGGGAAACCAGCACCTGCACCTGACGCGTCGCCTCATTGGCAACCGGATTCAGCCGCTGGACCTGACCCTCAAATGATTTGCCTGCAAAGCCATTGACGTGAAAGCGCACGACGGCGCCTGGTTCAACACGCCCCGCCTGATCGGCAGCGACCATTCCGACAAAGCGCATGCTGCCGACGTCCAGCACGCTCAGCAGCTGCATGCCGAGCTGGGCGGTGTCGCCAGCAGAAACGCTACGACTACCGACGACACCCGCAAACGGTGCGCGCACTTCGGTCTTCTCAAGCTGCTGCTGCGCGTCGACCACTCGGGCGCGCGCGGAAACCCGCTCCGACAGCGCCTGATTGCGCGTGCCCTGAGCGACCTCAACGGCCTCCGTGGCGATCAGGCCCTTCTTGCCGATTTCCTGCATTCGCTTGTACTGCCGCTCGGCCTGCTCCAAGGCAACGCTGGCGGCGCGATCGGCTTCCTGCGCCGACAGCAGCTGACCGCGTATCGCGGTCGGATCGAGCCGCACCAGCAGGTCACCTATGGCAACCGCATCGCCGTAGTCCTTCAGCACCTCAAGCACAACCCCGGCAACTTCGGCGCGCAGGGCGGCCTGGAGCTCTGGCTGCAGCGAGCCCGAGATCACCGGCCCGTCGCTAAGTGCTTCAGTCCGCGCGGTTAGCAGATCCTCGGCCACCAGCAGAGTCGGAGCAGCCTCTGACGTCGACGGAGCCGAATCAGCTGCCCCACCGCAGCCAGACGACAGCGCCGCAGCCAGTATCAGAATCAGTAGACGGTTGTACATTGGCGCATTACTCACAGGAGGTCCCCCAACACGAATCGGTATGAACGCTAAAGGTACCGAGCCCTCAGGCGTTCCAAAGTTGAGGAGGTTGCGTATAGGACGTTATTTGGCACTTTTATGGCATGTGCCGTTTGGCCTGACGGCCGCAGCAGTTCATCTGCGGTTGGCAAAGGCGCTAATGTCGCTGCGTCATCTGCCATGAGGTACCTCAATTGATCAGCGCTGCGCATGCCTCAACAGCACCCGCCTGGGTCGCTGAGCTATCCCTTGAGTTTGCCGCCGGCGCGACGCGTACCGAACTGGCGTCAGCACGACATAGCGGGCCCCTACGGGTGCAGCGCTTGCTACATCCATCGGACGCACCAGCAGAGTGTCTGATTCTGCATCCGCCCGGCGGTGTCGCCGGTGGCGATCGGCTGAGCATTGATGTCTGCGTTGCGGCAGCGGCCGAGGTGTTGATCAGCACACCTGGGGCCGGAAAGTGGTATCGCAGCGCAGGGCGCACGGCTGAGCAGCACTTAAGCTTGCGCGTCGCGAACGGCGGCGCGCTTGAGTGGCTGCCGCAGGAATCCCTACTCTTTCGCGAAGCCGATGCGCTACAGACGCTGCAAATCCATCTTGAGAACGACGCTAGGCACATCGGTTGGGACATCGTCCAGCTTGGCCGCATCGCGGCGGGTGAGCGCTGGGACGCTGGGCGTTTTCGCCAATCGCTATCACTGCATCGAGAAGGCAAATTGGTGTGGCATGAGTATGCCGATCTACTGGCCGACGACCCCACCCTTGATGCACCAACCTGCCTCGCTGGCGCCCGCGTGTTTGGCACGCTTTGGGCGGCGGCACCGAGCCTGACTAGCGATGCGATGTCCGCACTTGAGGCAGTTCGCACCGCATTGCCGCAAACGCACCATTCTGGGCGCTTGCCTGCCCCGGCTGAAACCGTAGAGTCGGATCTGTGCGTTGCCGCAACGTGGCTGGCCGCGCCGGCGAACCTGCTGCTCGCGCGTGCGCTGGGTAACGACTGCGAACACGTTCGGCAATCGCTTGAGTTGGCTTGGGCGACGTTGCGCCCGTGGGTAACTGGCAACGCGGCGCGGCGTCCGCGCATTTGGGCTACGTAAAACCGGGTGGCATCGCCCAAGCCAGAACAAATCGGTGCGACACGGCAACCGCGTTAGGCGCCGCTTAATACTTGAGGAGAACATCGGGTGCAGCTCAGCCCGCGCGACAAGGACAAGCTGCTGATCTTCACCGCCGCGCTGCTAGCGGAACGGCGATGCGCGCGCGGGCTCAAGCTCAACTATCCGGAGGCCGTCGCCTTCATTAGCGCGGCGATCATGGAAGGTGCGCGCGACGGGCGCAGCGTGGCCGAGCTGATGCAGTTCGGCACCACGCTGCTCACTCGCGACGATGTGATGGACGGCATTGCCGACATGCTTCCCGATATTCAAGTCGAGGCGACGTTTCCCGACGGCACCAAGCTGGTCACAGTGCATGAACCCATCGGCACACCGCGCGCAGCGGCATGAGGACCAAAATGCAGAATCAATTCCCTCACATATTTCCACGCTCACTCAGGCCTGCCTCTCGCCTATCGGCGTGGCTCATGACCGTCGGCTTTGTCGGCCTATCAAACGCAACGTTCGCTCACGAAGGACGTCACGGCACGGTTCATGTACACGCTAACGACCTACTTGTCGCTGAGGCGGCTGCGTGGTGGGTAGCGGCGGCCGTCTTGGCATTGGTTCTAATCGCTGCAACCGTGGTCATCCTCGTCCGACGAGTGATTGGCGCGCGGCGTCAGCACGTGCCTCTCAATGAACCGAGGGCGTAAGTTGTCGATTGATCGATACCAAGGGCTCGTGATTGCGAGGCCGGCCTCACCGTCCGTGGCAATCCAGGGGCCGGACGACGGCGTTTGCAAAATGCGTGCGTGTTGCGCGCCGTGGATTGCCACGCCGCCGGTGGTGGCTCGCAATGACGATTGTCTCCGAAGGCTGCGTCGCGGCTCCGCTCGCCATTTATTCGGAAGCGCAAATCTCTCAAGCGCGCAAGCTACGCCATGACGCCCGGCGAACTGCTAGTGGACCATGGCGAGATCGAATTGAACGTGGGACGCGAAAAAGTCACCGTGCGCGTCGCGAACACAGGCGACCGGCCGATACAGGTTGGATCGCACTACCACTTCTTTGAGGTCAACGACGCGCTGCAGTTTGATCGCGATACGACGCGCGGCTTCCGCCTCGACATCGCCTCCGGCACAGCGGTGCGCTTCGAGCCGGGTCAACACCGGAGCGTCACCTTGGTGGCACTGGCCGGATCGCGCGAAGTGTATGGATTCGCCGGCCGCGTGATGGGGCCGCTGGAATGAGCTCGCCGCGATGCTGAGCATGACGCAATGAGCCGCATCACGCGCCAGGCCTACGCCGAGATGTACGGCCCAACGGTGGGTGATCGCGTGCGCCTAGCCGACACCGACTTGATCGTCGAGGTCGAACGCGACTTCACGATCTATGGCGAGGAAGTGAAGTTCGGCGGCGGCAAGACCATTCGCGACGGCATGGGACAGAGCCAGCGGATGAGCGCCGACTGCGCCGACACGGTGATCACCAATGCGCTGATTCTCGATCACTGGGGCATCGTCAAAGCCGACGTGGCCATCAAGCATGGGCGGATTAGCGGCATCGGCAAGGCCGGCAATCCCGACGTGCAGCCCGGCGTGACTATCGTGATTGGTCCGGGTACCGAGATCATCGCTGGCGAGGGATCGATTCTTACCGCTGGCGCGATCGATTCGCACATCCACTTCATTTGCCCGCAGCAAATTGAAGAGGCGCTGATGTCAGGCGTCACGACCATGCTTGGCGGCGGTACTGGTCCGGCAACGGGCACCAACGCAACCACCTGCACGCCAGGGCCGTGGCACCTTCGGCGCATGCTGGAAGCGGCCGAGGCGTTTCCGATGAATCTCGGTTTTCTTGGCAAGGGCAATGCGAGCAAGTCCGGCGCGCTGCGCGAGCAAATCGACGCGGGTGCGATTGGTCTGAAGCTGCACGAAGACTGGGGCACGACGCCCGCCGCGATTGACTGCGCACTTGGCGTCGCGGAAGAGACCGACACGCAGATTGCGATTCACACCGACACCTTGAATGAATCCGGCTTCGTTGAAGTAACGCTGGCGGCGTTCAAAGATCGCACCATCCACACGTATCACACGGAAGGCGCAGGCGGCGGTCACGCACCGGACATCATCAAGGCAGCGTCACTGCCCAACGTGCTGCCGTCGTCGACTAACCCGACGCGGCCATTCACCGTCAACACGCTCGACGAACATCTCGACATGCTGATGGT
>JBBSIY010000328.1:0-4240 GCA_038257785.1 Lysobacterales bacterium | reverse complement strand
TTGTGTTCGATGACGAAGCCAAGCTGATACAGATCATCGGCGTCTGTTTGCAGGTCGCGACGCATCGGTTCGGTGTTGCCTTCGATTGCCGCCTCGCCCACCTTCGCCACATCAACAATCTGGCTGTACAGCGGCGAGCCCGGTACATCGATGCAGTAGTCGCCGGCGGTCATTGGCTGGTAATCCAATCCGGTCGTCGCCGTGTCAGCGTAGCCAAACGCCTTGCCGATGACGAACAGTCCGGCTGGCGCGCGACCGTCGCCTTCGCGCTTTTGCAGGCCCGGCTGAGTGGGGTGCAGGCCCAGCCCCCAGGCGCTGCCAGTGCGGCCGATGGTCACGGCTGTTGATCCAGCGATCGATTTCCACTGACCGCCCTCACGTACGTAGCGGCGCAGCTCGCCAGTGGTGGCGTCCCAGTGGGCTGTCGTAACTGAAACAAGCTGTTGACCCTCGCGCCACGCCTCCGCGCTAGCGTGTGTTGCTGAAAACGCCAGCAAAAACAGGGTTAAACGAACGAAGTGCAGCATGTCAGTTCCTCTCATTGCGATTGCGCGTTCGCGGCGCGCGTCTACGGTGTTTTCGCGTGCTGCAACAAGCGCCGCCCCGCGTGCCGACCTGATGCTTGTCGACATTCAGCTGCGTCCGACCAGCGAGTCAAATCGTTCCAGCATTCGAGCATAGTGCGCTGTGCCTGACGGGTTGCGGTCGCACATGAGCACCAGCAGCAAATCGAGCAGCTGCCGTGCACAGTGCTGAAACAGCAGCCCATGCATTAGCGGATGCTCATCGTGGGCGGAAACCAGCAGGCAAATATCGGACATCGCGCGTAGCGGATTGCTGCTGTTGCGCGTGATGCTGACGACTTTGGTGTGCTGTTTGTCCGCGCTGCCATGCAGGGCCCTAAGTGCCGGGTCGTTGCCATACTCGGAAATAATCAACAGGGTGTCTGGTGGCTCAACGGCTGCCAGTCCGATTGCCGCTCGGCCTGGATCTGAGTCACAGCGAGCCTGCTTGCCAAGCATGCTGAGACGCATCGCAAAATCACTGGCGGCGCCGTGGTCACTACCGGCCACATACACCATCACGTGCTTGGACTGCATCAGCTGATGGAGGCACGCGCTGATCGTCTCAACATCGTTGATCAGTCGCGTTTCGTCCTGTGCCGCGGACTTCTTCTGCGCCAGCTCATCGGCTAGCAATGAAATGGGATGCGTCGATAGCGGGCCGTTGCTGGCCTGCTCTGCGGCGTCGTCAACCCGCGCCACGCTGGTAATGATGGCGAGCTTGAGATCGGGATAGCCTTTGAAACCCAGCTTCTGACTGAACTTCACCACGCTGGACTGACTGATTTGCAGCGCGTTCGCCAGCTGCTGCGAGGAGTAGTCACGCAGCAGCGAGGCGTTGTCGAGGATGAAATCAGCGACGCGGCGTTCGATGGCCGACATACCGCTGCGTGCGGCGCGAATGATGACGAGGGCGGACACGTTTACCTTCGGCGCTAGGCGTGAATGGGCTCAAGCCCGCGAATTGCGGTGATCCCAAGACCAGGTGCATCGCCTATAGCAATTTCAGATTCGTTGAAGCTCACGCCGCAGTCCACCGGATTGAAGCGACCAAGCGACGGACCATCGAGATCGACCTTGGTGATGACCGCGGACTTTGCTACTGCCACATGCACGGCGGCGGCGACGCCGATGCTGCCTTCGAGCATGCAGCCGATCATGCAATCAACGCCGTAAAGTGCGGCAATATCGGCGATGCGAATAGCGTTAGAAATACCGCCGGTTTTAGCTAGCTTGATATTGATGATGTCGGCCGCACGACGCTGAATGATATCGATCACGTCGAGCGGATCAAACACGCTTTCGTCGGCCATTACGGGCGTGTGCACCCGATCCGCCACGTATTTCATACCGGCGATGTCGTGCGCGGCCACCGGCTGCTCGACGAGCTCCAGCATCACGCCGGCATTCTCAAGCGAGTTCAGCGCGTACACCGCCTGCTTCGCCGTCCAGCCTTGATTGGCATCAAGGCGCAGCAGCGCGCGACCGGCAACAGCGTTGTGAATGGCTTTGACGCGCTCAATGTCCACGCCTAGATCTTTACCCACTTTCAATTTCAGCGAATCAAAGCCGCGCGCAACGGCGTCCAGCGAATCGGCGACCATTTTGTCGATGGTATCGACGCTGATGGTGAGGTCGGTGGTGATCACCGGGTCACCGCCTCCCAGCATCTGATACAGCGGTGTCGAGTAACTTTGCGCCCAAAGATCGTAAAGCGCGATCTCGACTGCGGCTTTTGCGCTCGTGTTGCGCTCAAGCGCCGTCTGCACCAGCCGCGTCAGCTGGTTCAGGTCGCGAATATCGTGACCGATCAGGCGCGGCGCAATGTGTTCACGAATGGCAGCGAGAATTGAGCCATGCGTATCACCGGTAATGACGGCCGTTGCCGGAGCCGCGCCGTAACCGGTGCGGTCGTCGTCGGTATCGATCATCACGACGATATCTTCGATCGAGTTGACGCTGCGCAGCGCGGTTTTGAACGGCGTCTTTAGCGGTACTCGCAGCATACCGAAGCGAAACTGGCTGATTTTCATAGGGACTTTTCAGAGGTGGGACGCGGGCGGATTCGCTGAACGCGCGTGATTCGCTGAGTCAGCGGCACCGAGTCGCTCGCCAGCAGCGGGCGAAGCGGTGTCACGGTCACGCCGTTGGTCAGCAGACTTTGGCTTTGGTCCGATGAGCCGACGCGAATGCCGTGGGCGTCGTGAATCAGCCACACATCACCGGCGTCGTGACCAATCACCATCATCACGTGGCCCGGAATGTAGATCAGATCACCAACGGAGAGCGATGCAAGCGCGCGCTGCCGTGCGGGTTCGTCAGCGGCTTCCACGTTGATGCTGTCGAACACGGGACTTACCGCCTGATCACGCGTATTGCGCGGCAGCAAAATGCCCATGCTGCTGTAGACCTCGGAGACGAAGCCGCTGCAGTCGCGCGTGCCGAGATCGTGGCCCCAGCCGTAGCGCTCGCCAAGAAAGCGAAAACCTTGGCGTATGACGCTGGCGGAGCTGTAGGGCAAGGCCGCGCGGGCGACTGGCTGGCTGCGCGCGATCAATGTTGGGGTTACGCGCAGAGCGCCGTCGGCCGTGCGCTGTGGAAGTTCCACTACCCAATGCGCCAGCGGGAGCTGCCGATTCACAGGCGCGGTGACGGGCCAGTCGAGCAGCACCGGTATTCGTACGCCCATTTCTAAACGCAGGTCGGAGAGCGCGCCGGCTTCCGGGCTCACAACGGTGCGCGCCTCCGCACCGATCACCGTTAGCGTCGGCTGGCGCGCGGCGTAAGCAAGAACGCTGTCGCGAGATGCGAACGCCAGGGCCTCGTCTTCTATCCATGCCGCGTAACGCTCAGAGACGACGAACCACCAGCGGCGGTCGGCCGAGCGATGCAGCGCCGCTACTGGCGTCGCTGGAAAAAGCGCTGACTCCTGCAGGCGATCAATGTCGACATCGCCAGGCTGACTGAAGGCCGGCTGCAGTGTGGGATAGCCTCGTAGCGAGCTGCGTCTAACCACGAGCGCAAAGCGCGGCAGCACGGCGTCGGTGAGCGCATCCAGCGCCAAGTTTGAGCGCAGGGCGGCGCGCGCGTCATCGCTAAGTCGATTGCCCTTACGGTCAAAGCGTTCGTCGGGCATTACTGCGGAAATCGCTTCGATGCGCGTTCGCACGTCAGCCGCAGGTATTTCGGCAGGCAAGTCTTCGATGCGATGGATTGAGTCATCGTGAGCACGAAGCGCCGTATTCATCGTCTCGATGGAAGATGCATCGAGGCGAGGGTCGTCGGCGTTGGCTGCACGCGACACCCAAAATTCAGCGTCAAGATGCTCGCTCCGCAGACCATAGGGATGCGCCGAGGATGAGCGCGCAACCGCAGAGGCGCAGATTGCCAGTGCCAGCGTCGCCGTTATCAGCGCGCAGCTAGCAAGCCGCGAATTGAACAATCGCCGCTTGTAATATTGCGGGCCAGAACAGTGCCGGTCAGGACGTTGCGAAGTTCGGAATCTCATGGCGAGTACCCCAGCAAAAAGCCGATTGATTGCAGTACGGAGGCGAGCGCAATACCAAGCCCGGTGCCAATCACGTAGCCGAGCATCGCCAGCAGCACGCCAACCGGAACTAGGGCGGGCGAGTGCAGAGCCGCCAGCAGCGGCGCTGAAGCTACTCCGCCGATATTGG
>JBBSIY010000327.1:0-4244 GCA_038257785.1 Lysobacterales bacterium | reverse complement strand
AAGACTTGGACGCGCTGTTTACAGCCAATGCCACAGGTCCGCTCTACCTGACACAAGCCGCCAGCCAAGCACTGCGCGCAAGCCGCGGCTGCGTCGTCAACATCGTCGATATCTACGCTGAACGCCCGCTCGAACAGCATCCGGTTTACTGCATGGCAAAAGCTGCGCTCGGAATGATGACGCTCTCCTTGGCCCGCGAGATGGGTCCAGAAGTACGCGTCAATGGCGTGGCCCCCGGCAACATGCTGTGGTCGGAGAATCCGGTCAAAGCGGAAACGCTGGGTGTGGTCGTCGAACGCACCGCCTTACGCCGGCAAGGCAATCCCGAAGACATCGCGGAAACCGTGCGCTGGCTGATTCAGGACGCACCCTATGTGACCGGCCAGATCCTGCGCGTCGACGGCGGGCGCTCGCTGTTTATCTAGCGCTGAGCTGCGCAGCGTCCATCCCCGTCATTGCGAGGACGGCTTCATCGGCCGTGGCAATCCAGAAGCTGCACTCAGGCGCTCGCCATCGGCAAGGATCACGGCTGACGTGGATTGCCACAGCGCCTGTGGCGCTTCGCAATGACGATAAGAGCAGTGGAGTTCGAGGCACCGCCTGCAGTTTGCGGGCAAACAGAAGTCTAGCAACGACGATTCGGGACACGGGAAGTGCTTGACCGCCAGCTCATTTTTCGCGGCAAGCCTCTGCCGCATACACGCCCGCGTGCTTTTTGGAACGTGTCGCCTACACGCTGCCGAATCGCTTCATCAATAATGCCTTTACGGCAGGAATCTGCCTTGGCTTCTCAGCTAGCCATCGCGGCGCGTCAGCGTCATCCAGTCGTGCCAGCAGGTCGATATCCAAGTCACACAAACCGAGGGCCATGCGCTCTGAGCTGCGACCTAGCGTGCGCTCAATCGCCTTCAACATGTGCACCAGCTGATTGGCGTCACCCTGCATCCGCAGCTCCACCAGCTGATTCAAATAGACGTGCGCCCCACCGCTAATGTCCTGGCCAGCAAGCCGCTCACTTTTCGCGACGATGCTGCCGATATCGGCGAGTCGAGTCAGCGCGCAGTTCAACTGCGACTCGGCATCGGTATTGCTACCCAACACCAGCAGCCAGCGCGCACCACTTGCCTCAGTCATCGGTCGCCATCGCCGGATACTCGCGTTCAATAATCACGCCCACCGAACGCGCTTCCGCCACCGCGTCGGGCTTGTCGATCCGCAGCCGCAGACGACGCGCACCAAACTCTTTGCGCAGCAGTTCAGCGCTAGATTCGATCAAGGTTTCGATTAACCACCAACGTTGACCTTGCGCCAGTGCACGCAGACGCGCCGCCATCGTGGCGTAGTCCAGCGTGTCGTCAATGGCGTTGCTTGCGGCGGGCACGCGGTTGTCAAAACCGATACGTAGAGATAGCCGCAGCGGCTGAGGCGCTAGCTGCTCATGCGGATGGATACCGATGACGGTGTCGATCTCCAGCTGATCTATAAACACCCAGTCCACTCATGCCACCGCGGGCAGGCTGGCCATGTCCCAGCGCGGCCTAGCTGAAATGGCGAGCGACTCGCTCTGGCCGGCACGCAATCGCAGCCAGCCTGCAAAGGCGATCATCGCGCCATTGTCGGTGCAGAATTCAGGCCGAGGAAAGCAGACGCGTGCCCGACGCTGTGCAGTCAGCGCAGCAAGTTTTTCGCGCAGGCGTAGATTGGCTCCTACGCCCCCCGCTACGACCAGCGTGTTAGCGCCGGTCTGCTGCAGCGCGCGCTCGCACTTGATGGCTAGCGTATCGATGGCGGCGTCTTCGAACCCCCGCGCTAGGTCGGCGCGCGTTTGCTCACTTTTATCGCAGGACTGCCACGCCAGCAGCACCTGTGTCTTCAAGCCAGAAAAACTGAAGTCCAAGCCCGGCCGATCCGTCATCGGTCGCGAAAATTTAAACGCGCCGGGCGTGCCTTGAGTCGCTAGGCGCGCCAGCTCAGGTCCGCCGGGATACGGCAGACCGATGAGTTTGGCAGTCTTGTCGAACGCCTCGCCCACGGCGTCATCCAAGGTCTCACCAAGTAGCCGGTAGTCGCCCACCGCGCGCACATCGACCAGTTGGGTATGCCCACCCGAAACGAGAAGAGCGACAAATGGTGGTGCGGGCGGGTCAACCTCTAACAGCGGAGCCAACAGATGGCCCTCCATGTGATGTACGCCTATCGCCGGTGCGTCCAGCGCCCACGCCATGGCGCGAGCCGCAGCGGCACCGACCAATAAAGCACCAATCAATCCGGGGCCTGCGGTATAGGCGACGCCGCCGATAGATGTCATCGATATGTCCGCTTCGCGCATTGCCTCGCGTACCAGCGGCAGCAGCTTGCGCACGTGGTCGCGACTTGCGAGCTCAGGCACCACGCCGCCGTACTCGGCGTGCAGCTTCACTTGGCTATATAGCGTGTGCGCCAGCAGGCCGCGCTCGCTGTCGTATAGCGCGACGCCGGTTTCGTCGCAGGAGGTTTCGATACCGAGGACGATCAAGCGCCCAAACCTGTGTTGTATGAAGTTTGCACAGCTAACTTGCCCTCGCCGTAACGCTTGGTTATCATACGCGGCTCCCCGCAAGCGGGGGCAGCTGTATTTCATTCTCCGGAGACACCATGCCGAGCGTCAAAGTCCGCGAAAACGAGCCGTTTGAGTTTGCCCTGCGCCGCTTCAAGCGCACCTGCGAGAAAGCCGGCGTTCTGGCCGAAACCCGCAAGCGCGAGTTCTACGAGAAGCCGACCCAAGAGCGCAAGCGTAAAGCAGCTGCCGCGGTGAAGCGCCATCTGCGTCGCGTGTCGCGCGACGTTACAAAGCGCCAGCGCCTCTACTAAAACGAGTCCGCGCGAACGCCTCGCCTGAGGTTTTCGCATGCCAGACTCGCGGTAGTCACGCCCTAGCAAGCCGGCCGCGCCTCGCGTCGCCGGCTTTTTGCGTTTGTGGTCCAGAAGCGCCACATCCACACTTAAGGACAGAGTATGAGCCTCAAACAGCAGCTAATTGACGACATGAAGGCCGCGATGAAGGCCGGCGAGAAAGACCGTTTAGGCGTCATCCGCCTGATTAACGCCGGGCTCAAGCAGCGAGAAGTCGACGAGCGCATCGAGATTACCGACGTCATCGCGCTGGCTGTCATGGAAAAGATGCTGAAGCAGCGCAAAGATTCCATCAGCCAGTTTGAAGCCGCCGGTCGCGAAGACCTTGCCGCCATTGAACGCTTCGAGGTCAGCGTGATTCAAACTTACCTGCCGGCGCAAATGGACGCCGCCGAGCTTGATTCCGCCATCGCCACGGCGATAGCCGAAAGCGGCGCTTCCTCCCCAGCGGAGATGGGCAAGGTCATGGCGATTCTCAAACCGCGCATCGCCGGCAAGGCTGATGTGGGTCAGGCATCCGCCAAGGTCAAGGCGGCGCTGGCGGGCTAGCGTTCCTCGCCGGTTTCCAGGTAGCGAGCTTGTCCAGCGAGGCGCGTAGTGTGAAGAGCTAATTCACCTAACCGGTGTATTTTCCGCGCTGCTTGCCAGAACCGTACACACCGCGTGAAGAACGACATCTCCACTGATGCCAAGCGGCAGCTTGCCGTGCTGAAGCGGATTGCCGACATCTCCGGCGCTGACTTAGCGCTGCGGCCTATGCTGCAGCGCATCGTCGATACCTTGTTTGAAGAATTTGGCTGGGATTTCGTTGCCTGCGTCCGCATTGACGGTTTGGCTGGCGAGTTTGTGTGTGAAGCAGTCAGAACAGCCGTTGCCAGCGAGGTGAGTGTCGGCTATCGCCGCGCGATCGGCTCGGGCGTGGTTGGCGAATGCGCGGCCACGCGACGAACGATCCATATTCCCGACGCTCGCACGCATGCCAATTTTGTCGATACGCTGGGCGGGACGCGTTCCGAGCTTTGCGTGCCGGTGATCCATGGTGGCGACGTACTTGCCGTCATCAACGCTGAAAGCCTTCAGCTAAATCGGTTTGCTGGGCAGCGCGAGATGCTAGAAACCGTTGCCGGCCAGGTTGCGGGGATGCTTCACGCTGCAAAGCTGCTCAATGAGCTGTCCCGCGCCTATGATCAACTACGGGTCGCGTACCGTGAACTGGAGGATGCGTCGCAGCGTGATGGCTTAACCGGCGTCGCCAATCGCCAGCGCTTCGAGCATTGGCTCAGCGAGTGCACCCGAGCTGCGACGCAGCGCCAAACTACGCTGTCCATCATTCTGATCGATGTTGACCATTT
>JBBSIY010000326.1:0-4252 GCA_038257785.1 Lysobacterales bacterium | reverse complement strand
TGCACGCGACGCACCGCAAGCCAGGCTATTGGTAGCAATGTCTTGCCTAAACCTCAGAACGGCGCCCGCATGAACAACACAAAGATGATATCGGCAATCTGGCATGCAGGCATGCTGGCCAGGTGCCAGGGACGCGCTGTCAACGCATCGATAATTCCGCCAACAACCACCGACCCCGTTGCGGCGCAGGCCCCGGCGTCGATACCGGCTGCGGATATCGTGAAGTCGCCATCGCCCAGGAATACGGCTGCGGCGTCGACGACTTGCTGTTCAGGCGTTTAGAAGGCCCGCCTTCGCTGATCGCCCAATCTGTGCATAAGGGCGGATAGGTATGGCCTTGGGACTCAGATCAATATTGAGGCTACGACAGCTCGATTGCACCAATTGTCAGCGGGAAAGCCATGCCGATTGATTTCAATTGCAACCTTGCGACTGCGTCCACGCCGCTGAACCACGCGTGGGAGCACACCGTGGGCAGCGGGCGGGCAGTGCTGGCGCTGCGCGCGGACTGGCAGGATCAATTGAGGCGCACCCACAACGACCTTGGCTTTCGTCATGTGCGCTTTCACGGCATGCTCGACGACGACATGGGCACCTTGATCTGCCACCGGGAGAAGCTGCTCTACTCGTTCTTCAACATCGACCAGATCTACGACTTCCTTCTCGGCACCGGCATGAAGCCATTCGTTGAACTCTCGTTTATGCCGCGGGCCCTGGCGTCGGGCGAGACCACCGTATTCAGCTTCCGCGGCAACGTGACTCCGCCAAAGAGCCAGAAACAATGGGGCGCATTGATAGACCGCCTGGTGCGCCACTGGGTCGACCGTTACGGCTTGGCCGAGGTTTCAAAGTGGTGCCTGGAGGTTTGGAACGAGCCCAACTTGAAGGCGTTCTGGACTGGCGGCAAGCGCGGCTACTACGCGCTCTACCGCACGACGGCGCAGGCGATCAAGAACATCGATCCGCAACTCAAGGTCGGTGGCCCGTCAAGCGCGCAGAACGCGTGGATTCCTGAATTTCTGACGCATTGCGACCAGGAAAAGCTGCCCGTCGATTTCGTCACCACGCATTACTACCCGACCGACGCATTCGGCAAGATTGGCGCCGACACGCTGACGCAGCTCGAGAACGCGCCGCGCGATGTGATGAAACAAAAGGCCGAGATCGCCCACGGCCAAGCTCGTGGCCTGCCGCTTTATTACACTGAATGGAACGTCAGCTCGAACCCGCGCGACCCGCTGCACGACCAGTCGTTCGCCGCGGCGTTCGCGGCCAACATCGCGTTGTCGGTCGATCCGTTCGTATCGGGCTACAGCTTCTGGACCTTCACCGACATCTTCGAAGAAAACTATTTTCCGAGCGCACCGTACCACGGCGGCTTCGGCCTGCAAAACGTGTACGGCGTGCCCAAGCCGGTGTACCGCGCGTTCGAGTTGCTGCACGCTCTGGGCGATCGGCTCTACGCGGTGCAGGGCGCGCATGACACGGTCAACGTGTGGGTCAGCCGGGGCAAGGATTTCGTCACCGTGCTCATCACCAATTACGCGATGCCACGGCATGAAATCAGCACGCAATCGGTTCACGTCGCGCTCAGTGGCGCGCCTGCGCCACTCTCGGCGCATGTCTCGCGTATCGATGAAGACCATGTCAATCCGCGCCGCGTTTGGCAGGAAATGGGCGAGCCAGGCTATTTGAGCCCACGCCAGGTAGAGACCTTGCAGGCGGCTTCGGCGTTGAGCCCGCAGTCTCACGCATTGCACGTCGAGAAGGGGCGCATCGCGTTCGATATCTCAATGCCGCCGCAATCTGTCGCATCGGTCAGAATCGAATTCGCACCGGCCTCCTCCGCATGAGGAATGCGCCGCAGCGGGCCGACGAGCCGGGTGGGCAAGCGAGCTGCCGATGAGCCCAGCACAAGACGCGAGCCTGAGACGCCTGCAGCGCGATTCGTTTTCGTATTTCGTTAACAAGACCAACCCGGCCAACGGCCTGGTCATCGACAAGTCGCACGAAGGCTGGCCGGCCAGCATTGCCGCGGTGGGGCTGGCGCTTTCGACGTACCCGATCGGTGTCGAATGCGGTTTCATGAGCCGCGAGCAGGCGGTTCAGCGCACGCTCGCCGCGTTGAAGTTTTTCGACAGTGCAGTGCACGGGCCGCAAGCGAACGCCACCGGCCACAAGGGTTTCTACTACCACTTCCTCGACATGCAAAGCGGCGCGCGCGCCTGGGAGTCCGAGCTTTCCAGCATCGACAGTGCGCTGCTCTTCGCCGGGATGCTTTGCGCCGCCGCTTATTTTCAGGAGGACGCGGCGGATGAAACGCAGATCCGCAAGCTCGCCGACGCGCTCTACCGCAAAGCCGATTGGGACTGGATGCGCAATGGCAAGCCCACCGTCAGCCACGGCTGGACTCCCGAGAGCGGCTTTCTCCCCTACACCTGGAAGGGCTACGACGAGGCCTTGATCCTCTATCTGCTGGGGCTGGGTTCGCCCACTCATCCGCTGCCCGAAGAGAGCTACAGCGCTTGGTGCGAAAGCTACAAGTGGAAGCGCATCTACGACATCGACTACCTGTACGCGGGTCCATTGTTCATCCACCAGCTCTCGCATGTGTGGGTCGATTTTCGCGGCATCCGCGACGCCTGCATGCGCGAGCGCGATCTCGACTATTTCGAGAACAGCCGCCGCGCGACGCTGGTGCAGCAGCAGTATGCGATCCACAACCCGATGGGCTTTGCGCACTACGACCGGCATACCTGGGGCATCACGGCCAGCGACGGCCCAGGGCCAAAAACGACGATGGTTGATGGCGTCGAGCGCATTTTCCATGATTACCTCGCCCGCGGCGTGCCGTACGGACCGGACGACGGCACGCTGGCGCCCTGGGCGGTGGTCGCCTCGTTGCCGTTCGCGCCCGAGATCGTCTTGCCGACCCTCGACAACTACGAGCGCATGCATTTGAACGAAGCGCAGGAGTACGGCTACAAGGCGACCTTCAATCCGACCTTTCCGGTCACGCCCGACCATGAGTTCGGCTGGGTCTCGAAGTACCATTTCGGACTGAACCAGGGGCCGATCGTGGCGATGATCGAAAACTACCGCTCCGGCTTGCTGTGGTCCTTGATGCGCAAGTGCCCATACCTGGTGACAGGCTTGCGCCGCGCGGGATTTCGCGGCGGCTGGCTGGAAGACGGAGCAGTGCAGCCGTGATGGGTGCTTCCCCGCACGCCATACGCATTCTCGCTCGGACTTGGTTGCGTGCCATCTGGCGCACATGGGTTGAGCGCAAACCCTACGATCCCGCTAGGCACGGCGCAGCACAAATGCTGCTCAAAAATGCAGGGGGTTGACACAGGGTGTCTTAGGCACCTGCGCCCTGCGAACCGCACGCGTGGGCGGCAGCTATGGCCTCATTTCCGGCAGTTCACGCGTGCCGAATGAATGTCCTCGAATAGGCCCAGCCTTTTATCACCCAAATCCGGGATGCGCTGTCCGGATTGAAGCTTCGCGCTGCGGCTCTTGAACTGCTCGTAGTCGTAGGTATCCACTATGGCATTCGGTCCAACATCCGCGCTTGACCAGTCGATCCAAGCGCCACCCGGGACGCGAATTTTTGGCATGTCTAGCGGCCCGACCAATGTCAGGTTTCTGCCTTGGAAACTCTTCTCACGATAGAAGCGCACCCAACAGCCCTTGCCTAGCTGGTCAGCCGATGCCTGCTCTGTCGGCATGAGTACGAGCATGGAGTCACTCATCGGTTCGAAGACGTCGGCGCGGGGTGCCAGCCGCGTTGATCGCCATGGTCGGCGGCATCGACAAACTCGGCTGGGTGATCGCCCTCTATGTCGCGATCCAGGCCTTTGAAAGCGCCATTTCGTCACCCGTCTGTTGCGACGGAGCAAAAAATGAACCCACAAAATGGAATCGACGCCGAAAAGCGATGACGTATCAAGAGGTGGTACCGACGGGTATTGATGCCGACACTTTTGACGCGGATTCCGTAACCCATTTCGAGGGCGTGTTTGATCGATGCCGAACACCGCATACCCGTGGGCACATGCGCCAGCACGGTTAGCCAAAGGGTCCACAAAGGGGGAAGGACGCCATGCGGACCCCTGACACGCGAAATCGAAATGGTGAGGAGCAGTCGAACAGCAGCTGTCCCGTGTGGGGCCCGGTGCGTGAGAACCAGAGCGGCTCATCGACCGAATGCGGAGATCAGGATGAATCGAAGACGTCAGTACCCCGAAAG
>JBBSIY010000325.1:0-4269 GCA_038257785.1 Lysobacterales bacterium | reverse complement strand
GTCAACGGCATTCTCGCGCAGCGTCTGGTGCGCAAAATTGAGTCGACGCATGCGCAGCGCTACGAAGCGCTGCCCGAGGTGGTTAAGGAGTTCAATCTGGAGCGCTATACGCAGGGAGGCCCGGCCATGCTGACGCGCCCGATGCCGTCACCGCTGACATCGACGGGCTATCTCGGTCGCACCACGATCATGGAGTTCCTGGTCATGGCCGATCCTATTCGCAGGATGATCATGCAGCACGCCGACATGGGGAAAATTGAGGCGCAGGCGCGCGAGCTCGGCATGCAGACCATGTACGAAGACGGACTGCAGAAGGCACTCGCCGGCATCACCACGATTGAGGAGGTGCTGCGTGTTACTCAGGAGTCATAAGGCTGGTATTCGGTCGATGGCCGGGATCCCGGCTTCAGCCGATCCCGATTCACGAATCCCGAATCCCGGCCTTTAGCCGATGCCGCTTTTTCACTACAAAGCCTTCAGCCCCGCTGGCGATACGCTGGATGGGCGCATGGAGGCGGCGAACGTCGATGAGGTGATCGCCAAGCTGCAGGACGCTGGCAATCTGCTGCTCGAGGCGAAGCCGGCAGATGCCGATGGCGGCGGCAGTGCGCTGGGCGCTCTGCTGCGGCGGCCGGAAATGAATGCGTCCGAGGTCTTGCAGTTCACCCAGCAGCTGGCGACGCTGATGGCGGCGGGGCAACCCTTGGATCGCGCGCTGCAGATCCTGCTTGATTTGCCGGAGTCGGCTGCCGCTCGCAAGGTGATTGATCGCATTCGCGAGTCGGTGCGCGGCGGCGCGCCGCTGTCGCAGGCGATGGAGCAGCAGGGCACCGTGTTCTCGCGTCTCTATATCAACATGGTGCGGGCAGGCGAGATTGGCGGCCAGCTGCACGACACGCTGCGCCGTCTTAGCGAATATCTAGATCGCAGCAAAGCGCTGCGCGCTACCGTGATCAATGCCTTGATCTATCCGGCCATTCTCGTCGTCATGGTGTTCGCTTCACTGCTGCTGCTTTTGGGCTACGTCGTGCCGCAGTTCTTGCCGATGTTTGAAGATCTGGGTGCCGAGCTGCCGTTCTTAACCAAGGCGGTGCTGTGGGCGGGCAATATCGTGCAGAACTGGTGGTGGCTAATGGTGGCGCTGATCGTCACTGCGGCTATCGTACTGCCGCAGCAGCTGCGCGACCCTGGCAAGCGTTTGGTGTTCGACCGCTGGCTGCTCGGTCGCGGCATGATGGGCACGCTGTTTGCGCGGGTCGATACCGCACGCTTGGCGCGAACGCTGGGAACTTTGATACACAACGGCGTTCCATTGCTTACCGCGCTGTCGATTGCGCGCAACGTGCTTGGTAACAGCGCGCTCGCCGAAGCCGTGGACGAGGCGGCGAAGGAAGTCAAAACTGGCGGTGGCCTCGCATCGTCGCTGGCGCGTAGCAAGTTGTTTCCTCGCTTGGCCCTGCAAATGGTGCAGGTAGGTGAGGAGTCCGGTGAGCTGGAAAGTATGCTGATGCGGGTTGCTGACACCTTCGATATGGAGGTGAAGAACACCTTGGATCGCCTGCTCGCCGCGCTGGTGCCCGTCATCACCATCATCATGGCCGCTGTCGTCGCCCTCATCATGATGGCGATTCTGGTGCCGATCTTTAGTCTTAGCAGTGCAATGGGGTAATTCGAATGATGTCTTCATCTACTAACCGTGCAAATCAGCAGCTGCGTCGCTCTCGCGTGCAGGGCGGTTTCAGCCTGATCGAAATTCTTGCCGTCGTGGCGCTGATCGGAATGGTCGTCGCATTCGCCGTCAATCAGATCGGCAATAACGCGCAGAAGGCGCGGTGGAGTTTGGCCAAGTCGCAGATTCAGACCTTGGGTGCCAAGATCGAGCAGTTTGAACTCGACAACGGCAGCCCGCCGCAGCGCTTGGATGACCTTCTTAAAGCACCCTCCAATGCGCCCAACTGGAACGGGCCTTACACCAAGGAGGCCGAGCTGAAAGATCCCTGGCAGAACCCGTTCGTGTATCGCACGCCGGGCAGTAATCGGCCGTTCGATCTGACCAGTCTTGGGTCTGACAAAAAGCCCGGCGGCGAAGAGCAAGCGCGCGACATCAATAGCTGGGAATGATCGTGAGTTTGACCCGCGGTGTTGCTGCGCGCAGAGCGCGTGGTTTCACACTGGTCGAGATCGTTGTCGTTATCGGGCTGATTGGGCTCGTGTTTGCGGTCATTAGCGTGTCGGTGGGCGAGGGTTTGGACGGCACTCGCGTGCGCGCTGCAAGTCGTGATTTGGCAGCAGCGCTTCGTTACACCCGAACCCAAGCCATCGTCAAACGCGAGTCGCAGGCGCTCACGCTCGACGTCAACGCGCGGACCTACACCGCGCCGGGCAAAGCAGCCGTTGTGCTGCCCAAGCAAATGACCATGAAGTTGTTGACGGCCTCGTCAGAGCAGGTCGACGACGGCATCGGCCGCATCCGTTTTTTTGCCGACGGATCGTCCACCGGTGGACATATAGAGCTGTTTCGCGAGCAGGCCATTTGGGGCATCGACATCGCGTGGCTCACCGGTGAAGTGACTATGCGCGACGGCGCGACAGAACGCGGCGCGCGCTGAACTTGCATCGCGTTTTGACTGTCTTTCATACCTCATGACGCCGACACGCTCACATCGCTATTTGAACCTTGCGTCGCGCACCGCGCGCGGCTTCACGCTAATCGAAGTCGTGGCTGCGTTTGCCATTCTGGCGTTGGGTCTCTCTCTTGTCATGCAGATCGCGACTGGCGGAATGCGTCAGGCACGGCAGGCGGCTGACTACACCGAAGCGGCGCTGCTGGCGCAGAGCCTCCTTGATACTGCCGGTGTCGGTGAGCGGCTTGAGCTGGGCGATAGTCGCGGTGAGTGGGAAGAAGGATTTCGTTGGGAGCTATCGGTAGCGCCCTACGAGCTTGAGGCATCCGATGCGAGCCCCGGCGTTGATCCGCTCACCTCTCCCGTGCGCTTGGTCGAGCTAAGTCTGACGGTTGTTTGGGAGCGCGGCGGCAAGCAGCGCGAAGCGCGCTATCGAAGCCTGCGCGCAATGCTGCCGGAGTCGCTGTGAGGCGGTCCGTTATCAGGCGCTCAGCGTGCAAGCAGTCCGCGCGGGGCTTCACCTTGCTGGAAGTGCTGATGGCGCTGGTGCTTTTAGCCCTACTGCTGAGTCTTGCATGGGCCAGCATGCGCGCGGCGATTCAGTCCAGCCGGTCAGGCGAGGCCTTGATTGCGCGTACTGAGCAGCTGCGCACCGTGCAAACGTTTCTGCGTCGTCAGCTGTCGCAAGCGATGCCAATTGCTTACGAGCAAGTAACCGATCAAGGCCGTGAGGTGCGCTTTGAAGGGTCGGCTGATGAGCTAGTTTTTGTAGCACCGATGCCCGGCTATCTCTCACGCGGCGGTGCGCACGTGCAGACGCTGCGCTTCGCCGGAGCAGGTCGGGGTCAGCGACTCGAGTTCAACCATGCGCAGCTGAATGGCTACGACGCGGATAGTCCCAAGTTTGGTGATGAGGCGGTTGTCCTGATGGAGGGTATCTCGCGCGGCAGTTTTGAGTTTCGCGAGCTAGACGAAAGCGGCGAGCTGCGTGACTGGAGCAGCGATTGGGATGCTAGCGAGCGCCTGCCGCTGATGGTCCGCTTGGTGGTGGAGTTTGATCGTGACGATGCGCGCCATTGGCCGGCGTTTGATGTCACCGTGATGGCGGCAGCGGCGGGGATCCAGCCCATCGGACTAACGCAGCGTCGGCCGCGCGCCGATGGCAACAGCGTCGCGCGTCCGCCGCGTCAGGCAGGTCGCCCATGAAACAGCGCGGCGTGGCGTTCATTGTGGTGCTTTGGCTGCTGGCATTGACCTCAATCTTGCTCGGCAGTTTTGCCCTGCTTGCACGGGGTGAAAGCCTGCAAGCACGACATTTGTTCGACACTACACAGGGTCGCTACGCCGCTGAGGCAGGCGTCAATCGCGCAGTGTTTGCACTGGCGGCGCCGGACCCGTTGGTTCGTTGGATACCTGACGGCCGCAGCTATTCATTCGACTACGCGGAAGCGACCATTGAGATTCAGGTCATCGATGAGTCGGGCAAGCTCGATATCAATGCGGCTGAGTTGACGTTGTTGAAAGCATTCTTTGTCGGCAGTGGATTGGACGACATTACTGCCGAAGCTTTGGCGGCTGCCATCGTCGACTGGCGCGATCCTGACGATCTGGTGTCGATCAACGGTGCCGAAGACGACGCTTATGC
>JBBSIY010000324.1:0-4274 GCA_038257785.1 Lysobacterales bacterium | reverse complement strand
GCCCGAACGCTGGGTCAACAGCTCTAGCGCACGAATCCCGAGCATCGAGTTGCCGGCTTCATCGAGCCCCGGGCTCCACACGCAGACGCTGTAGTGGCCGGGTAGTACGGCCAAGATGCCCCCGCCCACGCCGCTCTTTGCCGGTAGGCCAACGCGAAACGCAAAGTCGCCGACTGCGTCGTAGGCTCCGCAGGTGACCATTAGCGAGTTGATGCGCTTGGTTTGCTGCGGGCTGAGCATGCAGGTGCCATCAAGATTACAGCCGCCGTTGGCCAAAAAAATGCCGGCGCTTGCTAACTCGCGACACGATAGCGCCATAGCGCAGTGATGAAAGTAGGCGTCCAGCACCGCCGCCGGGTCGCCGCGCAAATTGCCGAAGCTTTTGATGAACCACGCCATCGCGGTGTTGGTGAACCCCGTGTCGGCTTCGCCCTGGGCGACCGCTTCGTCGAAATCGGCATCCGCTGCGCCAGCGAGCTGGCGAAGCATTTCCAGCAGTGTCGTTTTAGCATCCGACAGCGCCTCCATGATGACGTCGGTGACGACCAGCGCGCCGGCGTTGATGAAGGGGTTACGCGGAATGCCGTGCTCGTGTTCAAGCTGCACCAGCGAGTTAAACCGATTGCCTGAGGGCTCGCGGCCAACCCGCGCCCACAGGTCATCACGCGCGTGCTGCATGGCCAGCGTCAACGCAAACATCTTGCTAATGCTTTGGATTGAAAAACGCACATCGGCATCGCCAGCAACAAACATGTTGCCGTCGGTCGTCATCAATGCGATGCCAAAATGGCGCGGATCGACGCTCGCCAGCGGCGGGATGTAGGTCGCCACTTGGCCGCAGCCGCGTAATGGTTCGAGTTCGCTGGCAATGTCGCGCAGCAGGGCGGCGTAGTCCAAAGCGTCTGTCTCGCGAAAGGTCGGTGCGACACTCTACGCCGCGCCCTCGCTTCAGCAAAAACCTCTCTCGCCAGCGGCGAGCCGCAATGGGCTCGCCGCTGAATTTCCTATCCGTTCTGAGACTGCTTAACGGAACGCAGCGACCGTCGGGCCACGCGTGCGCCACACGCGGTTGTTGTCGTTGCGGCTGGCGGTGCCGATCGGCACGCCGCTAATGGTGTAGTTCGGCGATGAGAACGCGCCGATGCGGGTGCAGGTTGAACACGAGCCATTGTTGACCGCCATGACCGTGCGCCGATTGACGCTGCTGATCACATAGCCGTGGCCGTAAGCGTACGGCGACAGGGTGGGGTCGTTGTCGTGTCTCAGTCCGACGACATGCCCTGCTTCATGGACGAAGGTGAAGCCACCCGACAGGCACGATGGGCTGATCACAAAGTAGGCCGACGCATTGGATGTGGCGATACCAGCCGCCTGACCACACAGCGTCGCACTAGCGGGCGCTACGTAGGCAACGATGTCGGCAGTGCTTGAATTGCGCTGGCCAGCGATGGCGTCGTAAAAACCGTCCGAGCCGTTGGTGAGCCGGCCCAGCATCGTTGAATAGTTGGTCGTTTCCGACTGCGTATAGAAGCGAATAGCGCCAGCCTGCTGAAAACGGATATCCGTATTGGTGGCCGACAGGGCCTGATTGGACTCGGCGAAGGCAAGGTCTAAGGCCTGCTGTTCGTTGCCAACTGCGGCCGTTGCTGAGGCACCGAACGCGACCATAATGCGGATGGTCGAGATCGCCTTTTGTCCGGTGATGCCGTCGCCGTTGCCGCTGAAATCTATCGGTGCGCTGAGCATTTCCTTATAGGCTTCTGCATCTTCATCGGGCAGGAACTTGCTTTGATCGACCTCGACCAGTGCATGCGCATCGCCGTCGATAGGCACCACGCGATACAGCTCGCCCGCGATGCGGATAGTTGCCAGCAGCGTGTTGCCCGAGCGCACGATGATGACGTGGTCTAGCCCAGGGTCCAGCGGCTGGGTGCCGCGCGGACCAATGACCGGCTTCACTGACTCGTTGATGGCGCCGGTCCAAACAGTATTGCCGCTCTCCATTTCTTCAAAGTTGGTTTGCCTTGAATCAAGGGTGATTCCACCCGGAAGATTGAGGCGCAGATCGCGCGCTGTTTCCGTCACCAGATCGGCTCTCGCTGCAACGATCTCAATGCGCACGTTGGCAGGGTCAGCAACCACCTGCTGTAGCAGCGGTCCAGGATTAGCAAAGCTGTCGCGATTGGCGACAGGTGAGAAAAGATTGTCTGCGGCGCCCGCCGCACTGGCCGCAAAACCACACACAAGCGCAAGCACCACACCTAAACGATGCGTTTTCATCGAGTTGTTCCCCAACAGGTTGAGTGGATGACTAGAAGCGACTGCGTCGCGGTCCGGGTCCCCTAACCGAAGGACGGCGACGGGGCGACACTACACAATTTTTGACTTTTGTGCGTGAACAGTTGTTTCGCGATCCACTAGGCGCGGTGGCGGTCAGCTCGGTATCCCGAAGTGGATGGCTGCGAGACAAAAAATATCGTTATATATCAGATATATAAATTAACATCTGTACGCTAAGCTCGGACGTCGGTGATCGACGATGACGGCCGGCTGCTGGAACGATTCGGCACCTCCTTGTGCTTAGCGTGCCTACAGATCAATACGACTGTTTTCGTATTTCCATACGAACCGGCGCGCTGCATGCCCGGTCAGCTGCTGCGTCGCGTCAGCACCATCCGATACGCAAAACGGCCCGCTGGGTGCAGGCTGACGGCAAACCCGGCCACGCGATCGCTAGCGTCGCGGTAGTGACGCTGCACGCGCAGTGCGGGGCTGCCCTCGGGCATCCCGAGGGCGCGCGCCTGTGTCGGCGAAAAGAACGTGGCGTCAAACACTTGTTCAACGCGCGAGAGCTTGGCCGGGTCGAGCAGTTTGGCAATCGCGCGAGGCGCGCTTTCGGCGTCGAGCAGACGTTCGACCGCGAGACCGCGCGTGACGGGTATCGCCACCTCAGTGACTGCCACGGCGACCTGCGACGGCTCCTCAAAGCGCATGGCGTGGATGCGCAAGATGTTGCTTCCAGCTGCAACGCCGAGCTGCCAAGCGATTTCGGTATCGGCCTGCTCCTGCTCGCTGCTGGTCACCCGCAGCGTGGTCTCTGTGCCGTACTGCAGCAGGTCTTCGATGTTGTCGACCTCGTGCTGATAGCGCATCGCTGAGCGTGAGGTCAGCACGCGTGTGCCGGTGCCCGAGCGGCGGCTGATCAGGCCGGCGTCGATCAGCAGGCTCAGCGCGGCGCGCGCGGTATGCCGGCTGACCGTGAAGTGCTTGCAGATTTCCAGCTCCGTTGGCAGCAACGCGCCTACCGCAAATTCGCCACTGGCAATGCGCGAAGTGAAGTGCTCGGCTAGCGCGATGTAGCGCGGCTTGCGGCGGGTCGATGTCGAGCGCTCGGCGGCGCTTCGCGTAGGCGTGGCCATAGGTAATCTCCTTGGTTTTTTGCCGGCGGTGGCACGATCATAGGCGGTATGACGCTCATCACTCCCATCGCCTATCGAGTTCCGACACCCTAATGCAGCCGCTTACTGGCATTCGCGTTCTCGACCTCTCGCGGATATTGGCGGGTCCATGGGCAACTCAGCTGCTGGCGGATCTCGGTGCCGAAGTTATCAAGATCGAGCGGCCAGGGCATGGCGATGACACGCGCCACTGGGGGCCGCCGTGGCTACACGGCAGTGATGGCCAGCCCACGGCCGAATCCGCCTACTTCCTCGCCGCCAATCGCGGCAAGCGCTCGGTGGCCATCGACTTCACGCACAACGATGGCGCTGATTTGATTCGCCGGCTGGCATCGCAGTGTCAGCTGCTGGTCGAAAACTACAAGGTCGGTGGATTGGCGAAGGTCGGCCTGGATTACCGATCGCTGCGCGCTCTGAATCCATCGCTCGTGTACTGCTCAATTACTGGCTTTGGACAGACCGGACCGGACGCACATCGGGCGGGCTATGACGCGGCAATCCAGGCGCAAGGCGGGCTGATGAGCGTGACTGGCGAGGCCGATGGCGCGCCAGGCGGTGGACCGCAAAAAGTAGGCGTTGCGGTCGCGGACTTGATGGCCGGCATGTACGCATCGGTCGGCATGCTGGCAGCTCTGCGACATGCCGAAGCAACGGGCGAAGGTCAGCATATCGATCTTGCACTGCTGGACACGCAGGTCGGCTGGTTGGCCAATCAGGCAATGAACTATTTGGTCGGTGGTGAGGTGCCGCAGCGTCGCGGGACGGCGCATCCGAACATCGTGCCCTATCAGGTGATGCCCGCAGCTGACGGTCACT
>JBBSIY010000323.1:0-4288 GCA_038257785.1 Lysobacterales bacterium | reverse complement strand
GTCGGTCGGGCCGCTACGTCTACGCGCGCTTCAGCGTTGACTTTTAACGCGGGGGTAACAGCGGCTCGCCAGTCGAGCCGCTGAGCCAACCTAGCGCCGTAGCGTGGTTGATCGGCGATGGCTCGCTGTACGGCAGAATGTGGCTGCACATTCGATGACGCTTAGCCGATGACCCACTCTTCGCCGACCACTCGCCTCGCCTGGATCGCTCCCGGCGACATCAATGGTTTCTTCGGTCTGGTAGTCGACAACCTCACCATCCTCGCCTTCCTCGCCAGCGCGCTGATCGGCATCTTTGGGTTTCCGGCTGAGGTGGTGTTCGGCCAAATGTTTCCCGGCACGGCGCTCGGAGTGCTGGTCGGCAATTTGATCTACACCGCGATGGCGCGACGGCTGGCACGGCAGAGCGGGCGCGACGATGTCACCGCGATGCCGCTAGGGTTGGATGCGCCAACCACGATAGGACTCGCGCTGGTGGTGCTCGGCCCAGCGTTTGTCGGCTTCAAACAAGCAGGCATGGATGAAAACGCCGCCGCCATCGCGACGTGGCACCTCGGCATGGCGGCAATGGTGGCGATGGGTCTGCTGAAGCTCGTGCTGGCCTTCTTTGGCGAAGCGGTGACGCGCTGGGTGCCGCGCGCCGGACTGCTTGGCTCGATCGCCGGCATCGCGCTGCTGCTGATGGGTTTTTTGCCGCTGCTTGAAACCTTGCGCGTGCCGCTGGTCGGCTTCGTCACGCTGGGGCTGCTGCTGTACGCGCTGGTTGCCAAAGGTCGTCTGCCTTGGCGCGTGCCCGGCGTGCTGTTCGCGTTTGTCGTTGGCATCACGCTTTACTACGGCCTCGGCTCGGCCGGTTTGCTGGGTACCGGCTACCACACGCCGTCGATATCACCGCTGCGAATTGCGCTGCCGTGGCCGACGCTGGGCTTCATCGACGGCATGGCCGAGCTGCCGCGCTACCTGCCGCTGGTGCTGCCATTTGGCCTACTGATGGTGGTCGGCGGCATCAACGTTTCGGAGAGCGCGCGTGCCACCGGTGACGACTACCGCACCCGCGACATTCTGCTTACCGAAGCCGTCTCTACGCTGATTGCCGGCGTCTGCGGCGGCGTCGCGCAAACCACGCCCTACATCGGCCAGCCAGCCTACAAACACATGGGCGCGCGCAGCGGCTACACGCTGCTGACCGGTCTCTTCATTGGCATCGGCGGCGTGCTGGGCTATGTGTCTGGGCTGGTCGAACTGCTGCCGCTAGCGGTGCTCGCGCCAATCATTATCTATGTCGCTATGGACATCACGGTGCAGGCGTTTGAGGCCACGCCGAAGCGGCACTTTCCGGCCGTCGTGCTGGCCTTCTTGCCGGCCATCGCCTATCTGCTGATGATCAAGTTAGGCAATCCCGGCATCGTTGCGCCCGAGCAATTTTCGCGCCTGCTGACCGACGATTCGCACGGCATTCCAGAGCTGATGGTGATGGTGATGCTCGGCAACGGCTTCATCATCACCGCGATGCTGTGGGCAACCATGCTGGCTGCGCTGATTGATGGCGCGCGCGGGCGGGCATCTGCTGCACTGCTGGTCGGCGCCGGATTCACCGCATTCGGCATCATCCATTCGGTGCAGCCACAGGGCGCGCTGTATTGGCCGTGGACGCTGGAGCCGCGCGAACTGGGCATGGTGACGCAGTGGATCGCCGCGTATCTCGTGCTCGCCGCACTTCTCTGGGTGCTACCGCGCGACCGCGCAGCGCGGGCTTAGCAGGCAGCGCCCAACCCACGCGGGAACTCGGCGCGCTGCGCGAGCTCCAAAGTCGCGCTTCGCAGCGATCACATTGCGCGACCACGTCCTTCCTACGCACTCACGACCGATGCCGATCCCCGCCTGTGAATCTGCCGTTGCACCCTTTAGCTCGCTGCGCTGGGGCAAATCGAGCGCGCTGATCTGGCTGTCGTCGCGGCTTAGTCGCGCGCACGTTCCGGCAAGCCTAGTGATCGAGCAGGCCGACTGGCGGAATGACTACAAAGGCGCGCTTGCCGCCAACTCCCAACAGTTCGGCAACGTCTCGATCGCAGTTCGCAGCGATGCCGGCAGCGAAGACCAACAGACATGCTCGAACGCGGGACGATTTCTGACCCTGCTGGACGTTGCGCCCGCCGGCCTTACCGATGCGATCACGCGCGTGTTCGAAGCGCAGCGTGGCGAAAATATGCCGCGCGTGCTGCTGCAGCCGATGGTGCGCCATGTGCGCCGCGTTGGCGTCGCCAGCACGCACCGCATCAGCGATGGAGCGCCTTGGTACTGCATCGAACTGGCGCGCGGCGACAGCGTCGCGGTTACGGCAGGCCGCGCCACAGGCCGCCAGCTGGCTTGGCGCAGAGACACCGTTGCAGCGGCCGGTATAGCGTCTGCTCGCATAGCCAATGACGATGAGGACGCACCGCTCATTCTCACGCTGCTCCGCGAACTCGAAGACCTCGTTCCGGCGCAGCCGTTCGAGATCGAGTTTGCCTTGACCAGCGACAGCGCGCTGCCGCATTTGCTGCAGGTGCGGCCGCTTGCAACTGCAAGGCGTTGGCCAACGCTGGCCGTGTCTATCGCCTCCCGCGCAAGGCCGAACTTTTCTCGCGACCGCCTGAGCCACGTTGTTGGAGCGCGGCCCGTCTACTCGCTGATGTCTGACTGGAATCCCGCTGAGCTGATCGGCAGCCATCCTCGCCCGCTCGCTCTGGATTTGTTTCAAGCGCTGATCGCTCGCGGCACATGGTGGCTGGCGCGCGAAGCACTTGGCTACCGACACTGTCCGTCGCACACCGCTGCCTTGTTAAAGCCGATTACCGGGCGGCCGTATGTCGATATACGACGCAGCGCTAACTCGCTGCTGCCGGCCGACCTGAGCGACACACTCAGCACACGTCTTGTCGACCATTGGCTGGCTCAGGTCAAGGCGCAGCCAGAGCTGCATGACAAAGTCGAGTTCGACGTTTTCAACAGCTGCCGCGACCTGCGTCCAAAGGCGCACTTCATTGCCGACCATCGATCACTGCTGGGTGATTCGGGCAGTCGAGCATTCGAGTTTTCGCTGCGCCGATTAACGCTGCCGTTGATGGGTGCCGACCTAGCCACGTTTGCGCCTTCATTGCTGACGTTGTCGGGTGCGCCGCCGTCAGTCGCCCTGCCTCGCTGTGACATCGCGAATCTGCTGCACCGCGCGCGCACTGCCGCGTTCGAGTTTGCACAGCTGGCACGCATCGCCTTCATCGCCGAAGCGCAGCTGCGCTCAGCGGTTGCTTTGGAGGCCCTGTCAGCGGAGCGCGCACTTGAACTCAGACTGTATGCCGGCGGTGTGAGCGGCGTAATGCATCGCCATCGTCAGGCAGTCCACAACGACTCATCGCTGCGTCCTTCCAGCTTCGACATCACACAGCCGCTATGGCAGCCGTCGCGCGGCGACCTCGCCTTGCAGGCGGCCGATACAGCGCAAGATTTCTCGCTACGTCCGCGTGAGTTGAACGCACTCAACCAATTATTTGGCGCGTGCCGGCTAAGTGCGTCGGCGCCGCATTGGGCGGCCTGGGCAAGCGCTGCGACGGCGGCGCGTGAGTGGGGAAAATTCAGGTTCTCGCAGCCGCTGGCGGCCCTGATTGAATACTTGGCCGAGACGGCAGCGGAGCGCGATTTGGATCGCGAGACGCTGTCGTGGTTGACGCTGTCCGAGTGCATCGCGGCGGTGTCTGGCAAGTCGTCTGCTGACGCCCGAGCGCAGGCCGCGCTAGCGCAGCAGCGCGCGCAAGCAGAGTCACAGCAGATGCTAAGCCCGGTGCTCAGAAGCACGGCCGACATGCAGCGCTTCGACAGTCTCGACACGCAGCCAAATTTTGTCGGGATCGCGGCGCGACACGGCCCGCTGCGCGTTCTCGATCACGGGCATCCTGAGCAGCACGTTGAACGCGGCGATGTGGTCGCGGTTCGCCACGCCGATCCTGGCTACGACTGGCTATTCGAACGCGGTATAGCGGGGTTGCTTACCGCATGGGGCGGCGCGCACTCGCACATGGGCATCCGATGTGCCGAACATGGCTTGCCCGCCGCGCTTGGCTGCGGCGAAGCGGTGTGGGCGCAGGCGCAGCGCGCCGCGAGTGCGCGCATCGATCCGATGCAAGCCGCTATCGGGCTGTACTGACTTTTTTGACCAATCCACCAGCGCCCGCGACGGGCTGGCTAATGGGCATTACTCAGCGTGAGCAGCCAGCGACTGAGGGACGCGAAGCGAGCGACGCTCTGGATCGCG
>JBBSIY010000322.1:0-4291 GCA_038257785.1 Lysobacterales bacterium | reverse complement strand
TGTTGCGTCTAAGTGCCGGCAGCGGCCTGCATGCCTTGGGCTGGAGTCTGATCGAGAATCTGTCGCAAGCGGCAGTGAAGCTAGTTCCGCTGGGTCAGGACGATGGTCAGCGTGTGCTGCGAGACGTCGCTCAACGATTGCCGACCGCCATTGCCGAAGTACTGGCCGACCCTCAGCGCGCGCCGTCTAACTTTGCGCCGATGCTGGCGATTCTCAGCAGCCGGCACGAGACTCAGTACAGCCGCCTCTTTCGATCTTGAAAGATGAGCTCTTGAAGGAATTTTTATGACTCATTCGGTGCGTACAAAATCCCTACCGCCGCTGCGTGTGGGCGTCGGTGGTCCGGTCGGCTCTGGCAAGACCACGCTGGTCGAAAAGCTATGCAAGGCGATGCGCGATCGCTACGACCTCGTGGTGATCACCAACGACATTTACACCAAGGAAGATCAGCGCCTGCTGACGGTCGCTGGCGCATTGCCGGCCGAGCGCATCATGGGTGTCGAGACCGGCGGCTGCCCGCACACCGCGATCCGTGAGGACGCCTCGATCAACCTGGAAGCGATCGAACGCATGTTGGACGTTTTTCCGGACGCCGACATCGTGTTTGTTGAATCCGGTGGCGACAATCTCGCCGCCACGTTCTCGCCACAACTCTCGGACCTGACGCTATACGTAATTGACGTCTCTGGCGGTGAGAAGGTGCCGCGTAAGGGTGGGCCGGGTATCACCCGCTCGGACCTTCTGATCATCAACAAAACCGACCTTGCGCCCTACGTCGGCGCCTCGCTGGCCGTAATGGCAGATGACACCCGCCGCATGCGCGGTGGTAAGCCTTTCGTCATGACCGATCTAAATCGGGGCGACGGCATTGCCGAGATCATCTTGTTCATTGAGAAGCACGGCATGTTTGTGACGCTAGGCGACTAACAGCGAAGAACTTTCAACGCAAAGACGCAAAGACGCAAAGGACGCAGAGAAGAGCCAAGGGCACCTTGCCGAAGCGAGGGTTCTCTGCAAAAGCGCCCTTGCTGATTCTGCTTCGCCCGCTCTGGCTTCCCTTTGCGTCCTTTGCGTCTTTGCGTTGAAGGCCCTTGCCCTTCGCTCGTGTCGATGGGTTCATGAGTCGGTCACGCCGAATCCGGCGACCCAAGGCCAGCATCCCGCGGGTGGCTGCTGGCAGTGGGGTTCGGTTGCGCGCGTAGGACTTGAGCGCTACCGCAGGTATGCTTGCGGCATCGTCTACCTATCGAGGCCAGCACATGCGGAATCTGTATTCACTGGTGATCGGTTGCGTGCTGCTGCTTGCCCTTGCCGCCTGCGCCAGTGGGCCGGATGGACGCAAGCGCGAGGAATCGCTGTATCTGTATGCGGGTGCGATTCGCTGGGGCGACATCAATGGCGCGCTGACGTTTGTGGATCCCGAATCGCTAGAGAAGAGACCGATGACGGCGGCCGAACGGGCGCGCTACGATCAGGTGCAGTTCGCCGGCTACGACGTCAAGAGCACGGCACCGGTGGGCGATAACGACCTGCTGCAAATCGTCGAGATTCGCATCGTCAACAAACATACGCAGGTTGAGCGCGTGATCAGCGACCGTCAGCGCTGGCGCTGGGATGACAAGGCCAACACGTGGTGGCTAGTGTCTGGGCTGCCGGACATCGGCGGTCGCTAGCTCAGACTAGCGCGCCGCACTCAAACGAATGCGACGCCGCTATACCGCGTCGCCGTCCATTTCGCCGGTACGAATGCGGATTACCTGCTCCAGCGGCGCAACAAAAATCTTGCCGTCACCAATCTTCCCGGTGTTGGCCGTGCTGATAATGGCTTCGATGACTCGCTCAACCTGATCATCGACGACGGCGATTTCAATTTTTATCTTCGGCAAAAAATCGACCACGTACTCAGCCCCACGATACAGCTCAGTGTGGCCTTTTTGCCTGCCGAATCCTTTTACCTCGGTCACCGTGATGCCGTTGACGCCTACTTCCGACAGCGCTTCTCGAACGTCGTCGAGCTTGAACGGCTTGATGATGGCGGTGATCATTTTCATGGCAGGCAGACTCAGCTCAGCGACGCGCGCGATGTGCCGAGCATAGTGCAGCATTGAGCTCGATGGGGCATTCGCGTGTAGGATTTTTCCTACGCTCTTGACCGATGCGCGCCGACATCGCGTTGAACCAACGCCTGTCAGGCTGCATCACACATACGTTCGAGGATCGACAGATGATTGATTTCAAGTCCATTGATGACCTAGCACAGCGCCTGAGCGACCTCGTGCCGCCGGGGCTGGCTGAGGCACGCGGTGACCTCGAGAAGAACTTCCGCGCGGCCCTGCAGTCTGGCCTAGGGCGGCTTGATCTGGTGACCCGTGAGGAGTTCGACGTGCAGCGCGCGGTGCTGCTGCGAACGCGCGAAAAGCTTGAGCGCCTCGAGCGCATGGTGGTCGATGTAGAAGCGCGCCTGCTCGCTGGCTCGCCGAGCACCCGCAACTAGCTCGTTTCGGCCAGCGATCCCCCACCGCGCATGCGCGGTGGGAGCTAGCGGCTGCTCGAAAATCCTATACAGCCATGTCTCTCGCCATCGTCAACAGCCGCGCGCAGTGCGGAGTCGATGCGCCGCCGGTGCAGGTCGAAGTGCATTTGTCCGGCGGGCTGCCCGGTATGTCGATAGTCGGCCTGCCCGAGGCAGCGGTACGCGAGAGCAAAGATCGCGTTCGGGCGGCGCTACTGTGCGCGCGTTTTGAGGTGCCGGCGCGTCGCATCACCGTCAATTTGGCACCTGCTGACCTGCCCAAGGAGGGCGGGCGATTTGATCTGCCGATCGCGCTCGGCATTCTTGCCGCCAGTGGCCAGCTGCCGACCAAGGCACTCGCAGGCTGCGAGTTTATTGGCGAGCTGGCCCTCACCGGCGAGCTGCGCGCGGTGCAGGGCGCATTGCCCGCGGTCCTTGGCGCGCGGCGCGACAAGCGCATCAGCGTGGTGCCCAGCAGCAATGCCAGCGAAGCCGCACTAGCAGGCAGTGACGATGTGCGCATCGCGAGCAATCTGCTGGAAGTGTGCGCATTTTTGCGCGGCGAGCAGACGCTGGCGTCACCTTCGCCCGCGCCGACGACCTCATCGGCCCATCTGTTCCCCGATCTGTCCGACGTGCGTGGGCAAACCCGTGCACGTCGCGCCTTGGAAATTGCCGCAGCGGGCGGTCACCATCTGCTGATGATAGGGCCTCCGGGAAGCGGCAAGAGCCTGCTCGCGGCGCGTCTGCCGGGCCTGCTGCCGGCGCTGCAAGAGGCCGACGCATTAGAAGCTGCCGCCGTGCGCTCAATCTCTGGCCAACTGCTAGATCCCTCACGCTGGCGCGACCCGGCATGGCGCGCGCCGCATCACACGGCAAGCGGCGTCGCGTTGGTAGGCGGCGGCTCCCCGCCGCGGCCCGGTGAAATATCGCTCGCCCACCACGGCGTGCTGTTTCTTGATGAACTGCCTGAATGGGATCGGCGCGTGCTTGAGGTGCTGCGCGAACCGCTTGAGTCGGGCCGCATTTGCATATCGAGAGCGGCGCGTCAGGCTGAGTTTCCCGCGCGGTTTCAGCTGGTGGCCGCCATGAATCCCTGCCCCTGCGGCTGGGCCGGCGATCCGTCAGGTCGCTGTCACTGCAGCGGTGAACAGATCGCGCGCTACTGCAGCCGCATATCGGGGCCGCTACTCGATCGCATCGACGTCATTGTCGAGGTGCCGCGCGTCGCGCCTGCCGAACTGCGCAGCGATGCGCCGCTGGGCGAGAGCAGCGCCGTCGTGCGGCAGCGCGTGTTTGCCGCCAGAGAGCTCCAGCTGCAGCGCGCTGGCGTCAGCAATGCGTGCCTGCCGCCCGGTGAGCTGGGCCGATTGGCGACGCTGGATATTCCGACTCGCGACCTGCTGGAGCGCGCGATGGAACGCATGCAGCTGTCGGCCCGCGCGGCACAGCGCATCCTGCGTGTGGCGCGAACAATTGCCGATCTCGCCGGCACGGTCAGCGTCCAACGCCAGCACCTGGCTGAAGCCATCGGCTATCGGCGCGGACTGATCAGCAAATGAACACATCGTGCAGATGACAACTCCACTTTGCGCAAAGGTCAAACCTGCTATCCGAACTCGCCGCCGCCTCACTTTGTAGTCGACGCTTCGTCGTTTGCAACCCCCTAAATCGATAGACCAGCAGTCATCGATGACGAGCGGTCTATTGAGAATGGAAGTACAGGATTTCGCGCTTTCGGCCACCGCCAGCTAGGCCGATGGGACGCGGCAAAATGGC
>JBBSIY010000321.1:0-4292 GCA_038257785.1 Lysobacterales bacterium | reverse complement strand
GAGATTCTTCTCGACTGCGGTGACGGCGTGCGCCTGCAGGGCTTCCACACCGCCCAGCGTACGCTGCCCAATCCGCGCGGCCTCGCGGTTCTGCTGCACGGTTGGGAAGGCAGCGTGCAATCGACCTATCTGCTGCATACCGGCGTGCGGTTGCTGGACGAAGGCTTCGACGTGTTTCGCCTCAACATGCGCGATCACGGTGACACTCATCACCTCAATCTCGAGCTGTTCCACTCCAATCGCATTGACGAAGTGGTGGGCGCGGTAGCCGCCATTGGTCAGCGCTTTAAAGGCTTACCGCTGGCCGTTGCGGGCTATTCGCTGGGCGGCAACTTTGCGTTGCGCGTTGGTCTGCGCGCGCCGGCCGCCGGCATCGATTTATGCCACGCGGTTGCCGTGTGTCCAGTGATCAGCCCAGCCGCCGGCCTCGCTTCAATCGAAAACGCGCCGTGGTTTTACGAGGCCTATTTCTTGAAAAAGTGGCGCGGTTCGCTGCGCCGCAAGGCCGCGCTGTTTCCCGGCCAATATCAACGAGCAGACTGGGAGCAAGGGCAAAATCTGCGCCGACTAACCGAGCAGCTGGTCGAACAGCACACCGACTTCGGCACGCTAGAGCGCTATCTCGACGGCTACTCGCTGGCTGGCGACCGCCTGCAGGCAATGCAGGTGCCGACCAGTATTCTCACTGCCGCGGACGATCCGATCATCCCAGTTGCTGACTTCCTGAGCCTGCTCCTGTCACCAGCCGTGCGCCTAGAAATTGCGCCGCAGGGCGGCCACTGCGGCTTTCTGCGCGGTCTACGCGGCCGCACCTACGCCGAAGATTTCATCGCCGACGCGTTAAAGAACGCGGTGGAATAGCCGGCTCGCGCTAGAATTGCCGGCTTTGCGGCGCGTTCGCCGCGCAGGAATCTCGATGACTGATATTGCTTTTGAAGCGCTCGCCCGTGGCGATGCGCCTGCTGCGCTCGCGGCCGCTGAGGCCGCTGTTCTCGCGACGCCGGACTCATCCGTTGCGCATCAGGCCTTGGGCTTGGCGCAGCAGATGAGCGGTGACCTGAGCGCAGCGGTGGCCTCGATGGAGCATGCAATTTCGTTGGCGCCGGATCGCGCGGAGCTGCATTTCGCGCGCGCCCGGATGGCGATTCGGCAAAGCGACAGCGCGACTGCTGATGCCTCACTGAGCGACGCACTGCGCGCCGATCCGAACGCGCTACCCGCCTACTTGACCAAGCTGCATTTGGCGCTTAATCGCAGTCAGCCTGACGAAGCTGAGCGCCAGCTGCGGCTTGCCCAACGCGTGTCGCCAGATCATCCGCAGGTCATTGCGGCCGAGGGCGCGCTGGCGTTGATGCGGCGCGACGGTGAGCGTGCGCTAAAGCTGTTTACGCTTGCCGCCACGGCGCTGCCCAACGATCCGCTGGTGCTGGCGGGCCTCGGCTTGTCGTATCGGGTGGCGAAGAATTATGCGTTTGCAGAAGCGGCGCTCGTCCGCGCGATTGCCCTGCAGCCCGACGCAGTTGCGCTGCGCTGGGCGCTGATTGAGAGCCTGCGCGCGCAGAATCGCGAAGATGAGGCGCTAGAGCCCTTGCGCGAACTCTTGCTGCGCGTGCCGAACGACCGCGGCGGCTTGGCCCTGCTCGGCGACCTGTTGTCGAAGCGCGGCGAGTTCGAGCCCGCCCTAGCCGCCTACCAAAAAATGATTGTGCAGCCGCCGCTCAACCTGCCGGCGCTGGATCGCTTGCTGCAGCGACTGATTGAACACGGCCTCGGCAGCCAAGCGGTTGATTTGTCAGAGCAGGTGATCGCCGCATTCCCGGCCGACGCCGGCGTCTGGCAGCGGCGCGTGCAGCTAGCGCGCCCCGACGCTGAAGCGATGGACGAGGTGTTGGCGCGTTGGCAACTCGCCCAGCCCAAGCAGCCGCAGGCCTTGGCGATGCGTGCCGAGCTCGAAGAGTGGCGCGGCGATCTTGCGCTGGGGGAATCGTTGGCGTTGGAAGTGCTGGCGACCGCACCGGACGTGGTGAGCGCAGAAGCCATCGTGCTACGTGCTGAGCTATTGCGCGATCCGCAAGCCGCGCTGCGTCGCATCGAACGCCTGCTTGAAGACCAGTCGACGCAGCAGTGGCAGCGTCCGCTGCGCTTCTGGCGCGCGCTGGCGTTTGATCGCTTGAATCGCCCCGAGAACGCAATGGCGGCGTGGGCCGACATGTGGGTCAACACGAGCGGCGGCTTCAACCTGCCCGCCCTGCCCGCTGGCAAGGCCGAACCGGCCGAATCTACGGTCGATGGTGAGCCGCCTAAACTGCTGTGGGCACCGCCGGGCGGGCGTCCGCGTGAAGTGCTGGCGATGCTGACGAGCGTCGCTGGCCTTTTTTTGCTGCAGGACCGGTTCACCGATTTTCCACGGCAGGATGGCTTGGGCCCGCTGCGTGCCGATGGCAGCATGGTGGATCGCGCCGGCTGGCGCGCGCATATCGAACAGCGCGGCGTTGATCCTGCGCGGAGTATCGACTGGCTGCCGCACTGGGACGCGCGCCTTGCCGCTGCCTTGCCGGGTGCGAAGCTGATTGCGGTGATTTCCGATCCGCGCGATCTGCTGATGAACTGGATGGCGTTCTCCAGCTCGTTTCCGCTGCGTTTTATCGGCGTGCAGACCTGTGCTAACTGGCTACGTGAGCTGCTGGAGCCGCTTGCCCTGCGCCTTGAGTCTGAGGACGCCGACCTGCTGGTGATTCGCGATGTCGAACTTTGCAGCGATCCGGTCGGCGTGGCGAAACGCCTACAGAGCTACTTAAACCTCGACGCACTTCCAAATGCGGATGCCGCTAGCGACGTGCGGAAAGGCCTCGGTGGCCAGCCCGAATGCTTTGCACCCGGTCATTGGCGACAGTACCAAGGCCTGCTGGGGCAGGCGTTCGATTCGCTATCGCCGTTGGCGATGCGGCTGGGTTTCGGCGCCGACTAACGGCTCCCTAGCGTGTCTGCCGGTTTACGCGCCGGCAGGCAGCCCCAGCAACAGCGCTGCGCCCAAGGCGATGCGGTAGATCGCGAACCCGGTAAATCGATGCGTCTTGATGTAGCCAAGCAGCCAACGCACGGCGACGAAGCCGGCCAGCGTCGCCGCCATAAACGCAACGCCTAGTTCGCCCCAGGCTTCAGTGCCGCTGCCGCCGTCGCGAATAAACGCGTAGCCAGTCGCGGCGAACATCGTGGGAATGCCGAGCAGAAACGCGAACTCCGTCGCCGCCGGTCGATGCGTGGTGCCGGCGAGCATGGCCACAAAGATCGCCGCCGCCGAGCGCGAGGTGCCGGGAAATACCCCGGCGACGACCTGCGCCAGTCCCACCAAAATGGCCACTGTCCAAGTGATCTTGGCAACCTCTTCGCGGCGGGCGCAAAGTCGCTCCGCCAGCAGAATGAATACGCCGCCGATCAGCAGCGCCCACGCAATCGGAGTGACCGTTTCTGGCAATCGAACTCCGGCCTTGCTGGCCGCCAGCCCGAGAGCGCCAGTGACGCCGAACGCGACAACCAACTTGGCCACGTAGTCGCGCTGCTCAGGGTCGTGAAAAAAGCCCGTCGCCAGCTGCCAAAGCCGCTGTCGATACACCAGCACGACCGCCACAATTGCCCCCGATTGAATGGCAATGTTGAACAGGTCGGAACGCTGACCCAACCAGTGCTGCGCTATCAGCAAATGGCTGGTGCTGGAGATCGGCAGAAATTCGGTGATGCCTTCGATCAGGCCAAGCAGCAGGGCGGAGATTAGCGAGTCCATCGGTGATCAGGCCTTCCTAATGGTGAGTTTGCGCGCCGGCGGGGGCCGCAGTATGGCCGCAGCCGCACTCGTGCTGCATTGCCGCAAATCGGGCACACTCGCTAGCCCTGCCCATACCAGCGACGTATCGCCGTGTCCAAGTCGAACATCATCGCGCACAAATTTGGTGGTTCCAGCCTCGCTGATGCTGCCCGAATAGCGCACGTCGCCGATGTGCTCACCGCGCGCGACGAGGCGATGCAGATCACCGTGGTGTCGGCGATGCACGGCGTTACCGACGCGCTGATCGCGCTGGCAAAACTGGCCAGCCATGACGCTGCCGCTGCCGAATCAGCGCATGTGGCGCTAGCCGCCAAGCATCGCAAGACCGCACTGGCGCTGCTGGCCGACGGTGCGGCAGCCGCGCTGCTGCCGCTTGAGCGTGATTGGGACGACCTCAACGCCCTGCTGCGTGCGGTGCGACTGCTTGGGCATCCGGTTCCTGATTTGCTCGATTACGTGCAGGGCTTGG
>JBBSIY010000320.1:0-4325 GCA_038257785.1 Lysobacterales bacterium | reverse complement strand
GAGGGCGAGGTGGTCTACCTGCGCTCGACCGCAAACCTGTCGACGGGCGGCACCGCGACCGATGTCACCGACATCATTCATCCCGACAATCGCGACATGGCCGAGCGCGCTATTCGCGCGATTGGGCTCGACGTTGGCGGCGTCGATTTCCTTAGCACCAACATCGCTGAAAGCTATAAATCGATCGGCGGCGGCATTTGCGAGGTCAACGCGGCACCGGGTTTCCGTATGCACGTGGCGCCGTCAGAAGGTCGGCCGCGCGATGCGGCAGGCCCGGTCATCGACATGTTGTTTCCGCCGGGTACGCCGTCCCGGGTTCCGATTGCCGCCGTGACCGGCACGAACGGCAAGACCACTACGGCGCGAATGTTGGCGCACCTCGTCAAGATGGCTGGCTACACGCCGGGTCTCACCACCACCGACGGCGTCTATATCGACGGCCAGCGTACGGTGGAAGGCGACATGACCGGACCGGTGTCAGCGCGCATGGTGCTGGCTGACCCACAGATCGATTTTGCCGTGCTGGAAACGGCGCGCGGCGGTTTGCTACGTGCCGGCATGGGCGTTCCAAAAATCGATGTCGGTGCAGTGATCAACGTGCAGTGCGATCATCTCGGCATGAAAGGTATCGATAGCTTGGAGCAGCTGGCTGAGATCAAGCGGATCGTGGTCGAAATCGCCGAAGAGTGCGCGGTCTTGAACGCGGACGATCCCAACGTGTTGAAGATGTCCGGTTACACCGACGCCAAGACTATTTGCTACGTCACGATGAATCCGCAGCACGGTTTGGTGCGCGAGCACATCCGCGCGGGCGGCCGGGCCTGCGCGCTGGAAGACGGCGTCAACGGCCAGATGATCACGCTGTACGACAAAGGCAGCCACATCCCACTGCTGTGGACGCACCTGATCCCCGCAACGCTGGAAGGCAAGGCGCTGCACAACGTGCAGAACGCGATGGTGGCGGCATCGATGGCGTTCTCGTTCGGCATCAAGCTCGATGCCATTCGACAGGGTTTGCGCACGTTCGACAGCACGTTCTTCCAAGCGCCTGGTCGCATGAACGTCTACAACGAACATCCGTTCAAGGTGCTGTTCGACTACGGCCACAACGCGCACGCGGTCAATGCCGTTGCCGACCTAGCGCAGCGGCTGGACGTGGCGGGTCGTCGTATTGTGGTGTTAGCGGGGCCGGGCGATCGGCGTGATGAAGACCTTGAGGCGATCGCCGATGCCGTGGCTGGTCGATTCGACCACTACATCTGCCGGCGCGACGACGGCTTGCGTGGTCGTGACGGCGATGAAGTACCAAAAATTCAAAGCCGACGGCTGAAGGCGAGGGGTGTCCCGGATGCCGCCATCTCGGTCATTCCCGACGAGCAGGAGGCTAACGATGCGGCGCTGCGCATGGGCAAGCCGGGTGATCTAGTTTTGATCTTCGCCGACGCGCTCGTTCGATCATGGAAGCAGATCATCAAGTTCAAACCCGAGGGGGTGCTGACGCCAGCGGCTGCGCAACCGGCACGTCCGGCCATCAATGAGTCAGCACCGATGGTTGAAGCCAGCGCGCCTTCACTTTCCGAATGGGAAGGCCTGATTCGCGATGAGCGCGGCGTTCGTCTGTCGCGAGAGTCAGACGATTGAGCGAGTTCTCGGATTCGCCAGTACATATCCCGCCTTTTGAAGACTCGCGTCGTCTGACCGGACCCCATCTGCACTTCGCCGCCTGCGCTGCAACGCTCAACGCGACTGGCTCGCTAAATGCTGACCAAGTAGCGGACTGGCGACGCGGGGTTGCAACTGCCTGCGGTGCGCTTGGCTGGCCAGCGCCCACCATGGTCATTCGGCCGCACAGCAGCGGCACCGTGCTGACGTTTTCCGCGCCAGTCGATCAGCTGCTTGCGGCCACCGAGGTCAATGAATGGGCGATTTGTCGCGCGCTCGGCATACAGGCGTTCTATAGCCCCGGCTGGCCGCCAATTGACAACGAACCTCATGCGCTACAGACGCTGCGCTTGTTCGCAGCCGACGAGCGCGCGCCGCAGCTGCAGGCGTTGATCCGCGAAGCACGTCAGCGCGGACTTCCCACGCTGAGCGACGACGACGAGTTTAGCGTCGGCCATGGTGCGTGCTGTCAGACGTGGCCTCGGATCGCGCTGCCGGCGGTCAACGATGTGGATTGGTCGACTTTAGCGGCCATTCCAGTCGCGTTGGTCACCGGCTCAAACGGCAAGACCACGACGGTTCGGCTAATCGCTGCAATGCTGAAAGCGCACGGGCTGACAGCGGGCTACAGCTCCACGGATGGCGTATTTGTGGACGGTGAGACGCTGGGGACCGGCGACTACTCAGGCCCAGCAGGTGCGCGCCATGTCTTGCGTCACAGTCGGGCACGGGCTGCCGTGCTCGAAACGGCGCGCGGCGGAATTCTGCGGCGCGGCCTCGCCGCTGATCACGCCGATGTTGCGGTAGTCACCAACGTCAGCGCCGATCACTTTGGTGAGTACGGCATTGATGATCTCGCCGCACTCGCCGAAGCAAAATTTACGGTCGCGCGCGCGCTCGACGCGCGCGGCACGCTGGTGGTCAACGCCGACGATCCGGTGCTCGCGGCCAGCGCGCATCAGCACGCGCCGCGACTGGGCTGGTTCGCGAGTGACAACAATCATCCAGCCTTGGTCGCCCACCGGGCAGTCGGCGGTACGACGTGTGGCGTCGAGCAAGATGAGCTAACGCTGAGCCTTGGCGATCAGCGCTGGGTGTTGGGATGGGTGAATACAGTGCCTCTTTTCGCCGGCGGCGTTGCTGATTACAACATCGCTAATGCATCGGCTGCTGCGCTAGCTGCCTTCGCGTTGGGCGTGCGGCCAGAAACAATCGGTGCGGTGCTCGCCACATTCGGCGCGAACCCAGACGATAACCCGGGACGCCTTGAGCGCTATGAAGTTGGCGGACTGACGGCTTTCATCGACTACGCGCACAACCCCGCTGGACTTCACGGATTGCTGCGCGTCGCACAGACGCAGCGAAGCGGGCGAATGGCGCTGTTGCTCGGTCAGGCAGGCAACCGGCGAGACACCGATCTACGCATGCTGGCTGAAGTGGCCGTTGCGTATTCGCCAGACCTTATTGTGCTTAAAGGCATTGACGGCTACGCGCGCGGCCGCGCTGATGACGAAGTTGCTCGACACTTAGGATCAATACTGCTGGAACTGGGCTATCCCGAAGGCCAATTGGCATTTTCGCTGCGCGAAATCGACGCCGTGCGCACGGCGCTTGAGTGGGCGAGGGCGGGAGATGTGCTTACCCTTCCTGTGCACGCGCTCAGCGCGCGCGCTGCGGCGAAAAATCTGATCAACGCGTTGATCGCGAGCGACTGGCTAGCTGAGCAGCCGCTGCCGAATTAGTTAATCCTGCTGCCTCAGATGAGTACACCATTTCGAGCACCGGCGGCTCGATCAAGACTGCGGTCTAATGCGTTTATTGCCCCGCACCTCAGCGCTTAATCCTCTGCACGAACGCACGCAGCATCTCCAAACCTCGAGATGCTGCGTGCGTTTCCGCAGGATGGCGCGGTTAGATCCGGCCCATCAGCAGTAGCACGATCAGAACTACCGCGATGACGCCGAGGGTGCTGCTCGGGCCGTAGCCCCAGCGCCGGCTGTGTGGCCACGCGGGGATCGCGCCGACCAAAAGCAAGATAAGGATAATTAGTAGGATCAGGGATACAGACATGAAAAGTTCCTCGAACACGATGGGATTGATGTCGAGGCATGGCAGCCGCTAGGTGAAACGACGCTTCGACCTCACACGCTGTGCACTACCCGTGCCAATCACTCCGATGGCGTATTTGCGCGCAAAACATCCGAAAGCCTGCCATTTGCAGCGGCGTGTGCACGCCATGACCGACGTTCGCGTCGTGCAATTCGCTCGCACTGTCGTGCAGAAGGCGTGAAGCTAGACGCGAAAAGGCCGAGAGCGCCGCGCGGGTGACGACGGTCATGAATGGGCACTGGCACTCAGCACATGGGCGCAGCCTATGGGCGCGGCTGCCACGCTGGAGAATGCGGCCAAGCAAGCAAGTGCGTGGCCGCGTTTTTCACGCCGGGAGATTACTTGAGTAAGCGTGCTTCGATAGCGTCCAGGCGGGCTTTTAAGCCGGCGTTTTCAGCCTCCAACTTTTGATTCAAGCCTTGAATGGCGGCGAGCGCTACGCCATCAGCATCCACTGTACCTATGGATTTGCCGTCTCCGGCGAGGCCAAACGCTTCTTTGAAGTCTTCTGCCATCGGTCCCATGTGTCGACCTTCAGCGGAGTCCTTATATCT
>JBBSIY010000319.1:0-4363 GCA_038257785.1 Lysobacterales bacterium | reverse complement strand
CAGCTACATTCACGGCTTCTACAACCCGCATCGAATGCATTCTTCGCTCGGCTACTTGTCTCCAAACAATTTCGCAAGGAAACTCATCAGCACTGCAGCGCACCCAACTTCTTGAGCTCCACTTGAACGGGGCAAGTCCAGGGACTCTAAAGCGAGATCAAAAGCCCGTGCAGGGAAACTTTACGGCGGATGCTCAAGCCGCCTTAGCAATCTCCGGCGCGCGCCATTGCTCAAGCAGCTGCGTCTGCTTGGCCATCGCGTCTTTCAGGTGCGCTTCTTTGACGTGGCCGAAGCCGCGGATGTGTTCGGGGATCGAGGCAATGTCGGCGGCTAAGCCGACGTTGCCGGCGTTTAGTCCGGCCACCAGTTCGCTGATTTGTGCGTCGTAGTCGGCGATCAGCTGGCGCTCCATTTTGCGTTCGGCGGTGTAGCCGAAGATATCCAGAGCGGTGCCGCGCAGGCCTTTGAGTTTTGCCATCAGCTTGAACGCGGTGAACACCCACGAGCCGTATTCGGCCTTGATCAAATGGCCTTCGCCGTTCTTCTTCGCCAGCAGCGGTGGGGCCAGATGGAAGTGCAGGCTGAACTTGCCCTCGAACGTGCGCTCGATGCGGCGGATGAACTCGCCGGATGTGTAGAGGCGGGCGACTTCGTATTCGTCTTTGTAAGCCATCAGCTTAAAGCCGTAGCGGGCGACGGCTTCGGTCAGCTTGGTCGAACCCGCTGCCTTTGAGTGCTCAGCCGCGCGCACCCGTTCAACCAGCGCGCGATAGCGCTCGGCGTAGGCGGCATTTTGATAGTCGGTGAGGAAGGCGACGCGACGGCCGATGCGCTCGTCGAGCGTTTTGCTGACGCGTTCGTCATCCAGCGGCAGCGGTGTCACTTCGACGGCGGTGGGCGCGAGGCCGGCGGCTTCCTTCACCGCCTGCGTATCCTCGGCGGCAAGACGACCCCAGGCGAACGCCTGCTGATTCATCTTGACCGCCGCGCCGTTCAACTCCACAGCGCGGTCGATGGCTTCAAAACTCAGCGGCACCAGCCCCTTTTGCCAAGCGTAGCCAAGCATGAACAGGTTAGACGCGATCGAATCGCCGAGCAGCGCCGTGGCGAGCGCTGTGGCGTCCACCTGCATCGGCTCGTCACCGCCTAGCGCGGTGCGTACGGCATCGATGATGCCTTCGGCCGGAAACTGCATGTCGGCCTTCATGGTGAAGGTGCCGGGCATCGCCTGGTACGTGTTCAGCACCACCTGCGAGCGCTTGGCGCGAATTTTCGACAGCGCCCAGTAGTCGTTGACGACCACCATGTCGCAGCCGAGCACCAGATCAGCTTCACCCGCGGCGATGCGCACCGCGTGGATGTCAGACGGCTGGTTGGCGATGCGGATGTGGGTGGTGACCGCGCCGCCCTTTTGCGCCAAGCCGGTCTGATCCAACACCGTGACGCCCTTGTTCTGCAAGTGGCCAGCCATGCCGAGCAGCGCGCCGATGGTGACGACGCCCGTGCCGCCGACGCCGGTGATCAAGATGTTCCAAGGCTGATCGAGCGCCGGCAAGGTCGGCATAGGCAGCGAGGCCAAGCGATCGGTGACGCTGATGGCCTTGCGCTTTTTCAGTTCGCCGCCGTGCACGGTGACAAAGCTGGGGCAGAAGCCCTTTACGCAGGAATAGTCTTTATTGCAGCCGTTTTGGTCAATCTCGCGCTTGCGGCCGAACTCGGTTTCCTTCGGCAGCACGGAGACGCAAAAGCTCTTCTTGCCGCAGTCGCCGCAGCCTTCGCAGACCAGCGAGTTGATCATCACCCGCTTCTTCGGATCTTCGATCTTGCCGCGCTTGCGACGGCGGCGCTTCTCAGTAGCGCAGGTCTGGTCATAGATCAGTACCGAGGTGCCTTTGACCTCGCGTAGATGCTTCTGCACGTCGTCGAGCTGATCACGATGTTCAAACGTCACGCCGCCTGGGAAAATTTCCGGCTTCGACCACTTGGCGATGTCGTCGCTGACGACAACGATGGTCTGCACACCTTCCGAACGCACCTGCCAGGCGATATCCGGCACGCTCAGATTGCCATCGACGGGTTGACCGCCGGTCATCGCGACGGCGTCGTTGTAGAGAATCTTGTAGGTGATGTTGACCTTGGCCGAGATCGCTTGTCGGATCGCGAGGCTGCCGGAGTGGAAGTAGGTGCCGTCGCCCAAGTTCTGAAACACGTGCGGCGTTTCGGTGAACGGCGCTTGCCCGCACCAGGTGACGCCCTCGCCACCCATCTGGGTGAAGGTGTCGGTCTTGCGATCCATCCACGTCACCATGTAGTGACAGCCGATGCCGCCCAAGCCGCGCGAGCCTTCGGGCACCACGGTCGAGGTGTTGTGCGGACAGCCTGAGCAGTAGTGCGGAATGCGCGGAAAATCAGCGCGCGGCACGGCCAGCTCACGCTCTTTGGCGGCAATCCACTTCAGTCGATCGTCAATCGTGTCGCTATTGAAGAAGCGCTGCACGCGGCCGGCGATGACCCGCGCAATCGTTGCCGGCGTCAGCTCGTTGGTGCTGGGCAAAATCCACGCGCCGGACTCGTCGTATTTGCCGACGATGCTTGGGCGTGTCGCGTGGTCCCAGTTGTACATGTGCTCCTTCATCTGCGATTCGATGAACGAGCGCTTTTCTTCCACCACGATGATGTCTTCCAGCCCGCGCGCAAACTCGCGCATGCCGATAGGCTCAAGCGGCCAGGTCATGCCGACCTTATAGACGCGGATCCCGATGTCTTCGCAGGCGCGACGGTCAAGCCCCAGATACTCGAGCGCCTGCAGCACGTCGAGGTAGCTCTTGCCGGTGGTGATGATGCCGAGCCGCGCCTTCGCCGAGTCGATCACCATTTTGTCGATGCGATTGGCGCGCGCAAATGCCACCGCCGCCTGCACGGCGTATTGATGCAGACGCATTTCCTGATTGAGCGGCGGATCGGGCCAGCGAATATTCAAGCCGCCGACCGGCATATCAAAATCGCTAGGCATCACGATATCGAGTTGATGCGGGTTGACGTTGACCGACGCCGACGATTCCACCGTCTCGGCAATCGTCTTAAAGCCCACCCAGCGGCCAGTGAAGCGGCTCATTGCCCAGCCGAGCAGGCCCATGTCGAGGATGTCTTGCACGCCGGCCGGATTGAGCACCGGCATCATCGCGCTGACGAACTCTAGCTCTGAGCCGTGCGGCAGCGTTGAGCTGCGACAGGCGTGATCGTCAGCGGCGAGCGCCAAAACGCCGCCGTATTTGGAGGTGCCGGCCGCATTGCCGTGCTTGAACACGTCGCCACAGCGATCAACCCCGGGCCCTTTGCCATACCACATCGAAAACACGCCATCGACCTTGGCGTCGGGAAACAGATTGGTCTGCTGCGTGCCCCACACCATCGTCGCGCCGAGGTCTTCATTGAGGCCCGGCGTGAACTTGATATTCGACGCGGCAAGATGCTTCTTGGCTTTCCACAGTTCAAGATCAAAGCCGCCTAGCGGGCTGCCGCGATAGCCAGAGATAAATCCGCCGGTATTGATGCCGGCGGCGCGGTCGCGCATCTGCTGCATCAGCGGCAGACGCACTAGCGCCTGCACACCGGAGAGATAAATGCGGCCTTCTGTGCGGGTGTACTTGTCTTCCAGCGTGATGCTGGGGTCGATCGCGGTGGCGGGCACAGACATGAGGATTGGGCGGTCAATAAGAATGCGCCAGTTTATCACCGCGCCTTTGTCAGCCCGCTCGTCGCTTTGCCGGGCGTTTCCCTAGCGCCGCGCCTGCGCTACGCTGCCGGTCTGTGTCACGGGGGGGTGCGCGATGGCGTTTGCCAAGCTAAGTGTGATGGTGGTGGAAGACCATGGCTTTCAGCGGCGGATGGCTTTGCGTTTACTGGCCGAGCTTGGCGTATCCAACGTGCATGAAGCGGCCGACGGTGATGAGGCGCTGGCGGCGCTGAAAGCCTTGCCCGAAATTCCCGACATCGTGGTAGTCGATTTAGATCTGCCCGGCATGGACGGTATCGAGCTAATCGGACATCTGGCGCAGGCCAAACTGGCGCGCGCGGTGGTGGTTGCCAGCGCGCTTGATCCCGCTTTACTGAATACCGTGCAGAGCATGGCGCGGGCCTACGGGCTTCGCGTACGGGCCAGCGTTGAGAAACCGCTGACCTCGGCCAAGCTTGCCGAGGTGATGAACGCCTATGAGGCGCAGGATGACGATCTGGCTGACGAGATCCTCGTCGAAATCAGTCGCGACGCGATTGTCGATGGGCTCGCGGCCGGCGATTTTGTTCCCTTCTTTCAGCCACAGGTCACGCTGACCAACGGTCACGTAGTCGCGGTTGAAGCGCT
>JBBSIY010000318.1:0-4389 GCA_038257785.1 Lysobacterales bacterium | reverse complement strand
GCTGGCGCACTGCTGCTACGTGCGAACCCCCCCCCCCCCCTTGGGGGCGCGGGGCTCTCCGCCCCCCGCGCGCCCGGTCTTGAGCCCCTCCCCCCGCGGGCGTGGGGTTGGGGTGTGGGTACGACCTCGCGCGATGTTGATCTGAGGGCAGAACCCCAATCAGCAAACCAGCACACCGCATAATCCCCCCATGCACGATCACGCCGTTCTAGACCTCGCCGTCGTATTTCTAATCGCCGCCGTCATCGCGGTGCCGCTGTTTCAGCGCTTGGGTTTGGGCGCAGTGCTGGGCTTTTTGGTAGCTGGCGTGGTGATCGGCCCCAACATGCTGGCGCTGGTGCCTGACCCTGAAAGCGTGCTCGCGGCGTCGGAGTTCGGCGTCGTTATGATGCTGTTCGTGATTGGCCTTGAGCTTTCACCCGCGAGGCTTTGGGTGATGCGGCGTCAGGTCTTCGGCGTTGGCGCACTGCAGGTGCTGCTATCCGCACTGGCCATAGGCGGCGTGTTGGCAATGATGCTGCTCGGCGGCAAGGCGGCGGTGATCATCGGAATGGCATTGGCGCTGTCGTCCACGGCGGTCGGGCTGCAGCTGCTAGCTGAGCGCAAAGAGCTGACCGCCGCTCATGGACGGCTGGCGTTCGCGATTCTGCTGTTTCAGGACATCGTTGCGATTCCGCTGCTGGCCGCGATTCCGCTGCTCGGCAGCAGCGCTGATTCGGGCGAGCCGCTGGGCTGGCAGGCGATCAGCAAAGCGACGCTAACCATCGCCGCGGTGGTGCTTGGCGGACGCTTTCTTCTGCGTCACGTATTTCGAGTCGTCGCGCGCGCACGTACGGTGGAGGTATTCACCGCGACCGCGCTGCTCGTTGTGGTGGGCACTGCGTGGTTGATGAACTGGGCCGGGCTCAGCATGGGTCTAGGCGCATTTCTCGCCGGCGTACTGCTCGCTGACTCTGAATTCCGCCACGAGCTGGAATCGCACATCGACCCATTCAAAGGCCTGCTGCTAGGGTTGTTCTTTATCGCCGTCGGCATGAGTATTGACCTCGCGCTGGTGGCGCGCGATCCGCTGATGATTTTGCTTGCGGTGTTTGCGCTGCTGGCAATTAAAGCAGCGGTGCTGACCTTGCTGGGTCGGCTGGCGGGCCTAGACGCGCGCTCGGCAATCTCGCTGGCCGCCGTGCTCGGAATGGGCGGCGAGTTCGCGTTTGTGGTGTTTGCCGAGAGCTTCAAGTACGGCTTGATCGACGGCGCGTTGCGCGATCAGCTGGTCGTAGTGGTTGGCCTATCGATGGCCGCAACGCCGATCCTGCTGATGGCGTTTGACCGACTCTGGCCGGCAGCCAAGCGGCGCAAGAACGAACGCCCCGCTGATGCCATTGAGGACGGCCACGCGCGCGTCATCATCGCTGGCTTCGGCCGCATGGGGCAGATCGTTGGGCGCATGTTGCGCGCGCAAAATATTGCGTTTATCGCCCTTGAGAACAGCGCCGAACAGGTTGATTTGTCGCGTCGATTCGGCAATAAAATCTACTTCGGCGATCCCGCGCGGCCGGACCTGCTGCGGGCAGCCCATGCAGATCGCGCCGAGATTTTCGTGCTGACCACCGACGATCCGGAGGCGAATCTGCGCACCGCTCGGGTGGTCAAGCGGCTATTTCCGCATTTGAAGGTTTTCGCCCGCGCGCGCAACCGCCAGCACGCCTTCAAACTGATGGACTTCGCCGTTGATGGCGTCATTCGCGAAACCTTTGCCAGCTCAATTGAGCTGGCTGAGCAGGTCATGCAGGCGCTGGGCGTACCCGCTGAGCAAGCGGCGCAGCGCGCGCAGATGTTTCGGCAGGCTGACGAAGCGCTGCTGCGTGAGCAGCATCTGTTCTACGACGATGAAGCCGCCTTGGTCGCTACATCACACGACGCCATGCGCGATTTGCAGGCCTTGTTCGAGGCCGATGACCGGGCCAACGCGGAGCGTTCGGCCGGCGAATAGTCGCGTCAGATCGAGCCTAACGCTGGACGCCCAATTACGTGAGCGTCGCTCAGCGCTCCAGAATCGCCGTCACGCCCATGCCGCCCGCCGTGCACACGGAAATCAAGGCGCGACCGCCGCCTTTTTCTTTCAGCAGCTTGGCTGCGGTGGCGACGATGCGCGCGCCGGTCGCAGCGAACGGATGACCGACGGCCAGGGACGAACCAACCACGTTCAGGCGTTCACGATTGACGCTGCCCAAGGGCGCATCAAGGCCCAGTTTGTCGCGGCAGAAATCGGCTGATTCCCAAGCCTTGAGCGTGCACAACACCTGCGCGGCAAAGGCCTCGTGAATCTCGTAAAAATCAAAATCCTGCAGGGTAAGTCCGTTGCGCGCGAGCATCTGTGCGACGGCCCAAGCCGGCGCCATTAGCAGGCCTTCGCCGTGCACGAAATCAATCGCTGCGACCTGCGAATCGACTAAGTACGCCAGCGGCTCATGTCCGTGCGCCTTGGCCCAGTCGTCCGAGGCGAGCAGCGCAGATGACGCGCCGTCGGTAAGCGGTGTCGAATTTCCGGCGGTCAGCGTGCCTTGCCCGGAAGTTCGGTCAAACGCCGGCTTCAATGCGGCGAGCTTTTCCGCCGTGGTGTCTGGACGCAGGATGTTGTCGCGCTCGACGCCACGGAACGGCACCACGAGGTCGGCAAAGAATCCGCGCTCATAGGCGGCGGCGGCCTTGTGATGAGATTCGTAGGCCAGCTGATCCTGCGCGGCACGTTCGATTGCCCACTGCTTGGCCATCAGTTCGCAATGCTCACCCATGCTCTTGCCGGTGCGCGGCTCACCCACGCCCGGAAACTCAGGCGCCAACTCGCCGAGCGCAAACCCTTTCAGCGCGCTCAGCCGGCCGCTGGTGCTGCGCGCCATATTGGCGTCCAGCAAGCGCCGACGCAGGCGCTTGCTGACCGCAATCGGTACCTCAGAGGTGGTGTCCGAGCCGCCACCGATGCCGGCTTCAATCTGTCCGAGCGCAATCTTATTGGCGACGGAAATTACGGTGTCTAAACTGGTTCCGCAGGCGCGCTGCATGGTGATGCCCGGCGTGGACGGCGACAGACCCGACGACAGCGCGGCTTCGCGGCCGATGTTCCAGTCGGAGGAATGTTTGAGCACCGCACCCATCGCAACTTCACCAAGCTGCAGCCCGTGCAGGCCGAATTTTTCGACCAGCGCGCCCAGCGTGCGTATCGACATGCCGAGGTTGCCGACGTCCGAATACGCCGTGTTGTTGCGGCAGAACGGAATGCGCACGCCGCCCAATACGGCGACCGGGCGGACTTGACGGGGAGTCTTCATGAGCGCGTTAACCGTGTCGCAAAGGGGCTTTCGATAATAGCGCAGGGCGCAGCGGGGGCGGGCGCGGTGATACGCACGCCATAGGGATCGGCATTCAGCTAGGAGGCGATGCAAAAAAAGCCGGCATCATCGGCCACAGCGTGAAGCCCCACGACTTCTCGCGTATGAGGCTTTCCCAGGTGGACGCAATGCGCTGCATGAGATCTGCATCGTTGGCGTCGAAGGGCCCCCAAATGCGCAAGTCTCGGCGGCCCGAATCAAAATCGAGACCCAGCGTGAAGATGACGACCGGCACCTTGGCTTTGCGCGCGATCAGCAGCAATCCCTCGGGCATGTATCCGGTGCGGCCAAACAGCTGGACGGGCGTCGAAATACGGGTTTCTGACGGCGGGACATCGGGCGTGCCTATGACCCAGCGGCCCTCGGCGATAGCATCGAGGCTCTGCTGCACGGTGCGCGGTGCGTAGATCAGCGGCCCGCCCGAGGCGCGCGCGAGCTCGTTTAGGCGGATGTGGCCGTACAGATAGCCAAGCCAAGCGCCGCCCATCGCACTCGGTGAAAAGCGCCCCGCCAGCACCGAGGACGTCGAGCCCGACGCGTGCAGAGCCCGCGCGCCCCACATGCCGGCGCACCAGTGGAAAAATGCGCCGACGGCAGGGCCATCGATGGTCGGCCACGCATCGCGGCGATCCACATAGCGATCTAGCCAGCGCGCAGTGCGCAGGCGCGACAGCCAGTAGTCAGCGTGATCCACCAGTCGGCACGTGCGATAGCGCCATGCCCAGTCGGCGGGGTTATCAATGTTGACTAGTCCCAGGGCCTGCGCTTGGTGCAGCGCGGGGCGCCATTCCTCTTCGTACAGACCGGGGTAGCGGGCGAGGTAGCGCAGCACTCGAAACGCCCACGGCCAGGGCAGCAGTAGCGCAACGGCTGGCAGCAGGAAATGCTCCAACGCGCTGCGGAGTTCGAGTCGAACGGAGTGAATCAAGGTCATAGAAAGAGCGGGCACTCAGAGGTCGCCGGCCACGCAGGGCGCTTACCGCACGAGTCGAGCGCGATGAAG
>JBBSIY010000317.1:0-4444 GCA_038257785.1 Lysobacterales bacterium | reverse complement strand
GCACGACGCGCAGCGGTAATCTCGGCAAGCTCCAATAGATGCGTTGGGACGCAAAGAATCGACGACGGCGAGCCTGGCTGATGGCCGCTACGACCCGCGCGTTGAACCAGGCGCGCCACGCTCTTTGCGCCGCCGATTTGAATCACTCGCTCAACGCTGGAGAAATCCACCCCGAGGTCGAGACTGGATGTCGCCACCACGCAACGAAGCGTCCCTTCGCGCAGCCGCTCTTCTGTCGCAAGGCGCAATTTCGGATCGATCGATCCATGGTGGACTGCTAGCGTGTCGGGCGATTCCGGCCACACCGACGCAAGTGCCTCATGCCAAAGCTCGGCCTGTGATCGCGTGTTGGTGAACACGAGCGCAGAGCGCACCTCGGTGACCGCTGACACCACGCGGGCGAGCTGACTTAAGCCTAGGTGACCCGCCCACGGAAAGCGCTCGCCAGTCTCGGGCAGCGCGGTTTCGATGTGAATCTTCTTGGCGGCACGCGCGCCAATCAGCACGCCGTCATCGGCAAGGGTAGCCAGCGCCTCATCGAGATTGCCTAAGGTCGCCGACAAACCCCACAGGCGCATCACTGGCTGGAGCGCGCGGAGTCGGGCGAGGCCTAGCTGCAGCAGCGTGCCGCGCTTGTTGCCGATGAGCTCGTGCCACTCGTCCACCACGACACCGCGAAGATGCCGAAAGCGCTCGGCGGCGTCTGGATAGCTAAGCAGCAGTGCGAGGCTCTCGGGCGTGGTGACAAGCAGCTCGCACGCACCTTTACGCAGGCGCGCGCGCTCAGCGCTGCTGCTGTCGCCGGTGCGTCGTAAAACCCGCCAAGGCAGCTCCATCGCATCGACCGCTGCGGAAAGATGCTGCGCCGTATCGGTTGCCAAGGACCGCAGCGGCGTAATCCATAACAGCTGCAGTCCAATCGCAGGTGCGAGCGCCGCGTCTATCAATGGTCCGCCGGCCGCGGCCAGCGTCTTGCCGGTGCCAGTGGGCGCATGGATTAATCCGTTGCGCCCTTCCGCCCACGCTTTCCATGCGGCGCGTTGGAACGGCGCAGGGCGGCGGCCCAGCGTCGCGAACCACGCCGTTAGTCGGGCCTCAGCCCGACGCCAGGCGACGGAGGTCATCGAGATTATTGGCTTCGTTGATCGGCTTGTCGCTGCGCCAGCGAGCGATGCGTGGGAACCTCACGGCGACGCCGGCCTTATGCCGTTTTGATAGTTGCACCGCTTCAAAGGCCAGTTCGAATACCTGTGCTGCCTCAACCGCGCGCACGGGGCCGAAGCGCTCCGTGGTGTGGGCGCGGATCCAACGATCAAGCTGGCCGATCTCTTTGTCATCAAGACCCGAGTAAGCCTTGGCAATCGGCACCAGTTTGTCGCCGTCCCAGACGCCGAAGGTGTAGTCGGTAAATAGTCCCGAGCGTCTTCCGTGCCCCGGTTGTGCATACAGCAGCACGGCGTCTAGCGTGTAAGGATCGACCTTCCATTTCCACCAGTCGCCACGTTTGCGACCCACGCGGTACGGGGATTCCAGCCGCTTCAACATTAGGCCTTCGGTTTGCCGTTCGCGTGACTCATCGCGCTGGTTGGCAAGAGCGAGCCACGTCTCGCCTACTAGAGGCTCAGAGATTTTTAAGCGCGCATCCGCGGTTACCAAAATGTTTTGCAGCACACGTCTCCGCTCGCCGAGTGGCTTCTCACGCAAGTCTTCCTTGGCTCGTTCGAGCACGTCATAGGCCATGAAGCAAACCGGCGTATTGGCGATAAGTTTGGCGCTGGGCTTGAGCTTGCCGATCCGCGTTTGTAGTGCAGTGAACGGCAGCGGTCTCGCGCTTTCCTCATCCCACGCGAGAATTTCGCCATCGAGCACCGCATCTCCGAGAAGTTCGCCTGCCGCGAGTTCGATCTCTGGAAAACGTCCGTCCAGCCGCTCCTCCCCGCGTGACCACAGGCTCACCGTTTCGCCGCGCTTCATCAGCTGCGCGCGGATGCCATCCCACTTCCACTCGACTAGCCAGTCAGCGCGTTCGCCGAGACTGTCGATGTCATGTTCAAGCGGCGAGGCGAGGAAGAACGGATACGGTCGATCATCTAGATGCTCGTCGTCTCCGGCGGGCAGGCCGAGGCGTGCGAATGCAGCTCCCGTTGGCCGCCATTTGCCGCTCATACGGTGGGCGATAAGGTCGGTGGGTTGGCCAGACCATTGGGCCAACGCCTGCGTCACTAACCGGCTCGACACGCCCACGCGCAAAGCGCCAGTCAGCAGTTTATTGAGAATAAAGACCTGCGATGTTTCTAGCGCTAGCCACCACTGCTGCAGGCGTTCAATCCGTTCGCTAGTCTCGAGTTTGCCGAGCGCCGGCAGGTGATGCTCCATCCATTCGTGCAGGGGCGTGTCGCCTAGCGCTCCACTGCCCGACGGCAGCATGAGGGCGATGGTTTCAGCCAAATCGCCGACGTGGCTGTAGCTCTCGTCGATCAACCAGTCGGAACATTCGCTGGCACGCGTCAGCGCCTCTCGCAGCTCGCCTGACTTGGCCAATCGGCGCAGCTTGCCGCCGGCCAGCACGTACACTGCCCATGCCGCATCGCCCGCTGGCACCTCGCTGAAATAGCTCGCCATTGCGTCGCGCTTGGCCCGCGTAGATGTCGTCCGATCAAGCGCCGTGTATAGCTCAGCGAATCGTCGCATCAGCCGCCACTCTCAACATCGGCGGGCCGCAAAATATTCAGCGGCTGAGCGTCACGGCCTTGGTCGCGCAAATGCCGAATAAGCGCTGCACCGTCGCCATGTGTGACATAGATCCGACTGGCCTGGCTTTCGTCGATGCTCTTCAGCAAACCTGGCCAGTCGGCATGATCCGAGACCACGAAGCCACGGTCGTAGCCACGCCGGCGACGCGCCCCGCGAATACGCATCCAGCCAGAGGCGAATCCCGTTGACGCATTGCTGAACCGCTTCATCCAAGGCGAGCCTGCCGCCGATGGCGGAGCCATGATGAGCTCGCCGGCAAAGTCGCGGCCGCGTGCGGATTCGCTAATCGGCACCGTCGGCACCATTGATACGCCTGCCTCGCGATAGCGCTCAACCAGTCGAATCATCGCGCCATGCAGGTGCACCGGCCGGTCAACGCGTTTGGCGAGCTCCGCCAGAATCCGCTGGGCCTTGCCGAGTGCGTAACAGAACAGGATTGCGGGCACTTCGTGACGCGCGCAGTCGTCCCACCACGCGAGCATTTCATCGATCACCCGATCCATTGACGGCCAACGATAAACCGGCAGTCCAAACGTCGACTCGGTGACGAATACGTCGCACGGCACCGGCTCAAACGCAGTGCACGTGGGGTCCGGATCGCGCTTATAGTCGCCCGACACCACAACGACGCGGCCGGCGTATTCCATCCGAACCTGCGCTGAGCCCAGCACGTGCCCCGATGGATGCAGCGATACGTCAACATCGCCAAGTCGGAATCGTTCTCCATACGCGTAAGCATCGAGAACAGAGTTCGCACCGAGGCGCTCCTGCATTAGGCCCAAGCCGGCTCGCGCTACGTGATAGTGCTGACTTCCTGCGCGTGCGTGGTCGCCATGCGCATGCGTTAACACCGCTCGTTCCACCGAGCTCATTGGGTCGATGAAGAAGTCACCCGCAGGGCAGTAGAGCCCTTCTGGGCGAGGTTGAAGAAGGGGGTCTTGCATGCAATCACCATTGCTGGAAAAGAGCGACGCGATGTCTCCGCGACTACGCTCCCGAAGTGGGAGTGGCAAGAGGCCAAATCAATAAATCTAGCGACCAACTCCAGCGGCGTTCAGCTAGAACTATAGGCGGGCCCATGGTGAAACTTCTGTCAGCGATCGCTTGCTTTAGCGAAACGATTTTTAACTCCTGCCCTGACCGAATCAGGATGATTCATTCGCGTCCTTATTGCCGCATCGGGTGTTTGCGTCGCGGGAATCGAAACCGACCGCAGCCTTGCTGTTGGTCGGGTTCGGCCAGCCTTTTTCTGCATGGTCACAGTCGTTCCCATTGCCAGGGTCAGAGAGGAGCAATGCAAACTTGTAGGCCTCTTCGAACACTATTTCTGTCGTCCAATGTTTGCGTAAACGTGTGTTTGGCAACACAGTTGACTGACACACGCGTCCCTTCATTGATGAGCCAAAATTTCTTTCTGCTTTATGACGGATCACCGATTTCAACTGCGGCTCAGCGGCGGTCAGTTACACGTTCAAATGAAAAAAGTTTGCTTAGTGGATGCTTGCGACGGGACAGCGTTGCGGCAAGCAGGTCGGTGCCGATTTGCGAAAACGTAATGCCGTTGCCGCCGTACGCCATCGCGAAGAAAACGCGCGGTCCCCACTGGGGATGCGGACCAAGAAACGGCAGGCCGTCTTCGGTCTCAGCGAACGTGCCTGCCCATGCCCACGCAGGCTCAAGGCTTACGTCG
>JBBSIY010000316.1:0-4445 GCA_038257785.1 Lysobacterales bacterium | reverse complement strand
TGGTCGGCGACCTGCCGGCCAACGCATACGCTATGCGCATCAATCGCGAAGGGGCCAACCCAACGCCGAGCAACCTCGCCTTTCGCGGCAACCTTTGGGCCGACACGGCCGGCAGCATGAGCGACTTCAGCGATACGCTGCCCGGCGACGTTGGCAGCGTGACCCTTGCTCGCAACGGCTACTGGAACGCAGGCAACCCGCTGCCAAACGACGCGGGTGACGTGGTCAATATCGGTAACGATGGCAGTCGCATTATCGCTGACCCGGCCCTACCCTCGCCTACGGGCTTAATGCCGCCGTGGTGGGACATGCAGCTGGGCGAGTTTCGCGGCGGCTATGCCAACATTCGCGAGGCCTTCGTGGGATTGGTCGAACTTTACGGCAGGCCCGACGCCAATGGCGCCGGCATCGATGCCGGCGATCCCGCGCAGATGCCAGCGACCGATATCCTCAACGAGCCTCGCGACGCTGCACCCGATCTGGGTGCGACTGAGGCCACCTCAATCGCCCTAATTTTCGCCGATGGCTTCGAGAACTCTGCGCGACGCCGCTGACCTGTCCGCCAAAACAAAACGGGCACCCGAAGGTGCCCGTTCGCATCCACGAAGCTGAGCGCTAGACTCAGGCTTCAGGCACCACGATGACTTTGACCGTGGTCTCGACATCGGCGTGAAGATGCACGATGACTTCAAACTCGCCGGTGCGGCGCAGCGGGCCTTCGCCCATCACCACTTCCGACTTGTTCAATTCGATACCCGCCGCCGTAAACGCCTCGGCGATATCGCGCGGTCCGACCGAACCATAGAGCTTGCCTTCGGTTGAGGCATTGGCCGTGATGGTCACTTCCTGGCCTTCAAACTTGGCCCGACGGCCTTCAGCGCCGCCCAGCAGCTCCGCCGCCTTCTTCTCGTAGTCAGCGCGACGCTGCTCGAAATCAGCGATATTGGAAGCGGTAGCCGGCACTGCCTTGCCCTGCGGCACAAGATAGTTGCGGCCGTAGCCCGGCTTGACGTTGACCTTGTCGCCAAGGCCGCCGAGGTTGGTAACTTTTTGCAGAAGAATCAGTTCCACGATGTATCTCCGTATTCGTTAGCAGGCCAGTTGCCCGCAACGCGATGGCTGTCCGAATGTAAGTGCGAACGTTTTAGTTGAACTCCCTCCCCGATGTTCGGGGAGGGCTGGGGAGGGGCTTAGGAAGCACGCCTCCGCTGACATTCTGTGCAGCGGGGCTATTCCCCGCTGGACAGAATGTCAGTGGCTGTCGCAGTAAGGCAGCAGCGAGAGATAGCGTGCGCGCTTCACGGCTGTTGCCAACTGACGCTGATAGCGCGCCTTGGTGCCGGTGATGCGCGACGGCACGATTTTGCCGGTCTCGGTGACGTACTGGCGCAGGGTGACGAGGTCCTTGTAGTCAACCTCAACGATACCCTCAGCGGTAAATTTGCAGAACTTGCGGCGGCGAAAGAACTTAGACATGGGTGCGATTTCCGAAGGAGTTGATCAGAGACGGTGTATTAAGCAGCTTCGTCGACGACGGTATCTGACGAATCAGATGAGTCGTTCGAGTCTTCGTCACGACGACGACGCTCCGGCTTCTCGTCCTTAGTCTTCATGATGATGCTCTGTTCGGTGACCGCTTCGTCGCGGGCAATGACCAGGTGGCGCAGCACGGCATCGTTGAAGCGGAAGCCGGACACCAGCTCGTCGAGCACCGCCTGCGTGCACTCGATGTTCATCATCACGTAATGCGCCTTCACCAGGTTCTGGATCGGGAACGCCAGCTGACGCCGACCCCAATCTTCCAAACGGTGAATAACGCCTTTGTCACCTTCGATCAGCGTCTTGTAACGCTCGATCATCGCAGGCACCTGCTCGCTCTGGTCAGGGTGGACCAGAAACACGACTTCGTAATGACGCATATATTTTCCTTGTGGATGTCGGACGGCGAAGCCGTCTGGCAGCCTCCCGAGGACCGCAAGACGCGGAAACGGTGAGGCAAGTTATCCCCGTGGTGGTCGCAGGGGACCGCCCATAGTACGTGTGTGCGTCACGCTGGGCAAGATACGTCGCGATCTGACCTTGCACGGCCGCCTCGAAAAGCGCTAACGCAGAGGTGCAGAGGACGCAGAGACCCGCAGAGGAAACGTGAGACGAGATGGCGCTGAACGCAGCCACCGTCCCGCTAAAGTGAAGCTCATTTCGCTTTTCCTCCGCGGGTCTCTGCGTCCTCTGCGCCTTTGCGTTCCATGCCTTTCGTAGCGAGTTAGACCGAATACCCGTACAGCGCCCGATCACCTCACTATCAGGCGCAACTCCTGACCCGCATCCGGCCTACCCGTCATCTACCGTTTCTGCTTCGCGATCCACGCATCCACCTGCGTCTCCAGCACGCTGAGCGGCACCGATCCGGTGCCGAGCACCACATCATGAAAGTCTTTGAGGTTGAAGTCCTCGCCCAGTGCTTTCGAGGCACGCTCGCGCAGTTCCGAAATCTTCAGCTGCCCAATTTTGTAGCCCAGCGCCTGCCCCGGCCAGACTATGTAACGGTCAACCTCGTTGACCACATCGTTCTCAGTCTTGGCGGCATTGGCCATGAAATAGTCGATGGCCTTTTGCCGACTCCAGCCTTTCGCGTGGATGCCGGTGTCGACGACTAGCCGCACCGCGCGCCACATGTCGTAGGTCAGCTGGCCGAAACGGTCATAGGGATCTTCATACAAGCCCATCTCGTAGCCCAAGCGCTCGGCGTACAGCGCCCAACCCTCGCCATAAGCCACCACATAAGCGACTTTGCGAAACATAGGCTGTTCGGGTAACTCCAGCGCATAAGCAAACTGATAGTGATGGCCAGGCACGGCTTCGTGCAGCGACAGCGCCATCATTTCCCACTTTGGCCGCGTCTCGGGCTTGTACAGATTGACGTAGTAGTAGCCAGGTCGCGTGCCGTCTAATGCGCCGCCCTGGTAGTAGGCAGTGGTGGTATCGGGCGCGCTGGCCTCGGGAATGGCACGCACGCCGTACGGCAACCGCGGCATGGTGCTGACGTTGAACACCTTGACCAGCTCTGGGTCCATTCGCTTCGAAACATCGCGATAGGCCGTCAACAGTGCGTCAGGCGTCGGATAGAAGAATTTAGGATCGCTGCGGAGGTAGGTGAAGAAGGCGGCCAGATCGCCCTCAAAACCGACCTCAACGCGCACTGCCTCCATTTCCGCGCGAATACGCGCCACTTCTTTCAGCCCAATCTGGTGAATTTCATCGGGTGTCAGCGACGTGGTGGTGTAGTAAGCGGCGCGCTGAGCGTAAAGCGCTTCGCCATTTGGCAGCGAGCTAACCGCCACCTCTTCGCGACATGCCGGCAGGTATTTCTCGCTGAAGAACATGCCGAAGCGCTGATAGGCCGGCAGCACCACGTCGGCGATAACTTGGCGTGCGTCGTCGGTCAGCTGTTTGCGCTGATCAGCCGGTACCGCGTCTGGGAAGTTCGCGAAGGGCTTCCAGAATCGGCTCTCCTCCGGCGTTTTGACTAGCTGGCTCTCGATTTGCGCGGTCACTCGCTGCATGACCACGCGCGGCGGCGTTTGGCCTGCGTCGATTCCCGCCTGCATTAGCGCGACGGTCTGATCCATGTAGTCGCCAAAGCCGCGCAGGCGAGCCAGCCAGTCGAGGTAGTCTTGGCGCGTATCAAAGCGCAGCAGCTCAAGCACCTCATCGAAGGTCTGAATGCCGCCGCGCTGATTGATCGGAGTGCGCTCGGGATGGAATGGTTGGCCGGCGATGGACTGCTCGAGCTGCCAAGCAAACACGTCGTAATTGATCTGGTCGCGGGGGTTGAGCGCCTCGCGCTTTATCGTTTTGAGCCGCTTCAGCGCATCGCGCGTCGCTTGATTGTCGGCCTCAATGGCCTCTGGGCTCAGGTCAGGCAGGCGCGTATTGAACCGCTGGTCGCCGAGGTAGGTAGCGCCGAGCGGGTCGTTCTTTAGCCCGCGCTCCCACTCGCTGGCGAAAAGATCGTTGAGCGACTTAGTCGCCTCCGCCGAGGAGGTTTCGGCTGCAACCGATGTCGTGGCGGCGAGCGCAGCAAACAGAAGCGCGAAAACAGGCAGACGCATGACGTGCCCCACAGGTTCGATGGTGGGCAGAGTCTACCAACCCCGCCACACAACGAACTCCCCCAACCTCGTCAGACTCACATGTCGTCAGTCGTGAAGCTCTCGCCGCAGCCACATTCGGCGGCGGCATTCGGATTGCGGAACACAAACTCGTGATTCAAACCGCGGCGCACGAAGTCGACCTCGGTACCCGCCACCAGCGGCAGACTAGCCGCATCAACCACGATGCGCACGCCGTCTTGCTCAAAGCTGCTGTCGTCGTCGTTGAGCGTCTGCGCGACATCCACGACATAGCCCCAGCCCGAACATCCAGTGCGCTTCACGCCCAGGCGG
>JBBSIY010000315.1:0-4454 GCA_038257785.1 Lysobacterales bacterium | reverse complement strand
GCATCGCCGAACAGCTTGACCTTGATGCCGAGGATGTCTTGACTGATTGTGTATCCGCGGCCAAGCCCGAGAGCTGCACCCACGTCGCGTGTATCCAAGGTCTGTTTGGCCACACTCAGCTCGACGCGGTCACGGATGCCAACCGCGATGCCGTAGCTGTCTAGACTGTAGTCGTCCAGCTCCACGCGGGTGAAATACGCATTTCCGCCTATCTGATCGCGCGTGCCGTAGCCGCTAATGACGGCCCAAGGCGTCAATCCACCGCCCGCGCTGCCTTCAATTTGACTAACCCCGCCGGTCAGCAACAGTTTTCCGCTGCGGTCGGGCGGTAGCTCTTGATCGAACTCATCGTCTTGGGCCGATGCGGCGAACGAGGTCATCAGGCCAAGCGCACAGACGGTTGAAATGAGTGCGGCAAGCTTGCCAAGGGGTGCGGTAACTCGAATTGACATGGTGCTTCCCAAAGATACTAGTTGATCAGACCACTCGGCCCATCCCCAATCGGGGCATTGCCAATCGGACGTTTAACAAGTTAACAGAGCAAATCCACGGCGCATCGGTGACGAAACCTTTATTTGCAACCCGTTCGCTACGCGAAGAATTTTGTGGGGGCCGCTAGCTTTTTCTGCGCTCTGGCGATTTCTCAGGACACGCTCTCTCCGCGCGTGTGAAGACTGCGACGTCCTTGTCGCCGTCACCGCACGGCAGGCGAACCAGCGTCCAAACCCCGGCGACCCCGTCACCGTTGGCGTCACCCTTGCGGCGATCTGAGATCCAGCGGTAAAGCGGCTTGCCGTCCCATGCCCACTGCTTGCGGCCATCTGATCTGCTCGCTAGCGAAAAGCGCCCGTGCGGTCTCGCCTTGGCGCTGGCAAGAATCGGCGGCCAAAGGATGCGGCACATTTCATCGCAGACGCTGCGCTGAGGGTCGGTGTCGAGATCATAGGTATAGATGCCGCGCCCTTGCATATCCACCATGATCGAGTTGCGCCGCCGCAGAGGTGCCTCGCCATTGTCGGCTGCGATCACCGTATCGCCGACGAGCACCGCGATTAGGCCAACGAGCACCAGGGCCGTACCATTGAATTTCATGCTGCGCGTTCCGCGTATTCGACGAAGGCTCTATACGTTCCCACGCATCGAACCGGATGCACTCAGTCGTCGACGTTCGCCACCCCGGCCGGCGCTGCCACCAGTCTGGACGGAGGTAGCTCGCCTCGAATGAGCAGCAGAGCACCTAACGGCGACTCAAATACGTCGTGCGGCGAGCCCGCTGCGGCAAGCAGGAAATCGCCCGCCCCGTACGCAACGCCGGCATGCACAATTCCGCCCTCCACGACGAGACATTCCTCGGTCAAGCGATGCGTGTGCTGCGGGATGGCGGCACCGGGGTCCAGCCGCCAAAGCGCTAGCTGCACGCCTGCACCCCTGTCGATCGACAAATGCCGGATGTGCACGCCTGGGAAGACCGGCAGCCACGTGCCGTCCGTCGAGCGCTGCACTGTCGTTCCGGCTTTTACCTGCGCAGCGCGGTCCGTCGCTTGCTGACTGGTCGAATCGCCACACGATGCCAAGATTCGCGCACGCATGCCCTCCCGCTGCGCGCGCTCAGGCGACACGTCTTGCAGGGCGTCAGCTAAGCCGCTCGCCAAAGCGGCTAGCGCTGGCGTAGTTGTTCGGGTGGGCGAAGGTGCGCGGTCAGACATCACACAATCCTTCAGCTTCCAACATTCGCCGCAGCTCAGCGAGGCCACGCCGAATATGCGACTTCACGGTGCCTAGCGGCATCTGCAGACGCTCAGCGATCTCCGGGTGACTGAGGCCGCCGACAAACGCAAGCTCTAGCAATCGGCGGCTCACCGGCTTCAAGCGCAGAAGTGCGCGTCGCACGGACGACCCGGCAACAAACGCATCAAGCCACTGGGCGGAATCGTCTTCACAGAACGCATACGTATCGGCATGGGTGTCCAGATGCACATCATCGATGGAGACGTGCTTCCGGCGCCGACGCACCAGATCGACCGAGCGCGTCCAGACCATCGTCATCAGCCAGCCGCTGACCGCGCCGCGCGCCGCGTTATAGGCGGGTGCCTGCTCCCAAAGCTGTTGGTACGCGGCACAAACTGCCTCTTCAGCATCCGACGGGTTACCGAGCACCCGCATCGCCACGGCGAAAGCGCGATTGACCGTCAGGTCATACAGCTGACCGAGTGCGGCTTGATTGCGCGCGCAAATAGACACCATCAGCGCACCCAAGCGCGCGGCATCGTCAATTGACGTCAAGCTAGCGGACGTCGTGCTCGCCGGAATCATGACGCGTCGGCTCGCCTACTGCGGCGGACGAATGTCGATGGCGGCATCAAAGTCGTAGCGAATGGTGACCGCTTCACCTTTTTTCTTTGGCGTGGTGCGGACGCGAATCGGCTTGCCAGATGTCGTGCAAATCGCCAATTCGACGTCGTCTTCACTGCTGCGACCGGCCACATTGGTTGTCGCGGCATAGCGATAGATAGACGACTCGCAGCCGTCCACGGCTTCGGTTCCAACGAGTTCCACGTCGGGGATGCTGCTGCTCGCTTTTTCCATGTCCTCGATGCGAAACCCCTGCATCCGCTCCGACATATCCACTGGCACTTTCATCCAGCGTCCACCGGCATTGATCCACGTGCCCTCCGGAACCACGATGAACTCTGCCTCGGCCGCTTTCATGTGAAAGCGATTGGGCATCTGCACATCCATCTGCGTACTGATTGGGCCGCGCTTATTGTCAACGACAATATTCATGCGATAGGTACCGTCCGCCATCGCCGCGCGAAACGCGGCAATGACGTCTGCTCGCGCATCGGCGTGAGCAAAGCTTGGGCTTGTCAGGCCAGCGACCCCAGCCATCAGGCAGAAAAAAGCGGTTCGCGATTCGGTCATCTTATTCGTCCAGTCGTCAGTCGATCTTGGAAAAGCCTATCACTGAGCAGTGCATGGAGCGGGTATCCAGCGGGGTCCAGCCTCCGAGCCCCTTCACGCTGCCTGCAGCTAGTTGTGGTTTTGAGGCACTCCACGGTGCGGCAGTTAGAGCGATTGCTTTAAACTGGTGCACCTGGGAATCGCCGTAGCGCGTCAGCTGCGGCGTTAACCTTAATCCCTGCAACGTGTTGTGCCTGACCTCGCTCATCCTCCGAGACGATGACGGCCGCAATAACGCACTTACTGCCCTGCCCGTGGAGCTACGCCCATGCTTTTCGAAACCCTGAGTCATACCGGCCACGAACAAATCGTGTTTTGCCACAACCGCGATGCCGGCCTCAAGGCCATCATTGCGATCCACAACACGGTGCTCGGGCCCGCTCTGGGTGGCACCCGCATGTGGCCGTACGCCACGGAGCAGGAAGCACTGAACGATGTTCTGCGCCTGTCGCGCGGCATGACGTTTAAAGCAGCTGTGTCCGGCTTGAATTTGGGCGGCGGCAAGGCGGTCATCATCGGTGACCCGCACAAGGACAAATCCGAAGCGCTGTTCCGTGCCTTCGGTCGCTTTATCAATTCACTCGGTGGACGCTACATCACCGCTGAAGACGTCGGCATCGACGTCAACGATATGGAATACGTACTGAAAGAGACCGACTACGTTACCGGCGTCCATCAGGTTCACGGCGGCTCGGGCGATCCGTCACCGTTCACCGCATACGGCACGCTACAGGGCCTACTCGCCGCGCTCAACGTCACCTATGGCAATGAAGATTTCGGCAAGTACAGCTACGCTGTGCAGGGCGTCGGCCACGTCGGCTTTGAGTACGTCAAGCTGCTGCGTGAGGCGGGGGCAAAAGTGTTTGTCACCGACATCAATAAAGAAGCCGTGCAGCGCTGCGTCGATGAATATGGCTGCGAAGCCGTAGGCCTAGACGAGATTTATGACTGCGATGTCGACGTTTACAGCCCCTGCGCGCTGGGCGGCACGGTCAACGAGAAAACGCTGCCGCGGCTGAAGGCTAAGATCATCTGCGGCGCGGCCAACAATCAGCTGGCGACCGATGAAATCGGCGCTGAAGTTGAGAAGCGCGGCATTCTTTACGCACCCGATTACGCAGTAAACGCTGGCGGACTGATGAACGTATCAATTGAGTTTGATGGCTACAACCGCGAGCGCGCCATGCGCATGATGCGGACCATCTACTACAACCTTGGCAAGATCTTCCAGATCGCCAAGCGCGACAACATCCCGACGTTCCGCGCCGCCGACCGAATGGCCGAAGAACGCATCGCCACCATCGGCAAAATCAAACTGCCGCATATGGCCAATGCAGGCCCGCGATTCCTCGGCCGGGTTAGAGGTCACTAAGCAGAAGACTATGCGCGCATTTCCACTAGGCGAGGATCTGGATGCCCTGCGCGAAGCGATTCGTCGTTTCGCGGCTGACGAAGTTGCACCGCGTGCGGCACAGATTGATCACGACAATGCG
>JBBSIY010000314.1:0-4469 GCA_038257785.1 Lysobacterales bacterium | reverse complement strand
TCGCCATCCAGTCATCGCTGCCGGTGGCGCTGCTCGCTGACGGTGGGCTGCGCGTGCAGCTGCGGCCGGGCACTTGGCCAATCAGGATTGAGGCGCGCGCGCTGAGCGTGCTTGAAGCAGCGGGGCCGCCAGCCGCCGAAGCGCCATGGCCTGCCGAAGAAATATGGAGTTGGCGTTCCGCGCCTGAGCTGCGCGTGGTTGAAGTAGAGGGCGGCACGCCGGCTGATCCCGCGCAGGTAGGCGCGCCTTGGGGCGAGCAGCTGCCGACCAGCGTGCTTGATCGCAAGCAAACGCTGACCATTGCTGAACGCAGTCGCGGCAAAGATGCCGATCAAGCGCATCGGCTAAGCCTACGCCGCGAGCTGTGGCTGGCGTTCGGCGGGGACGGCGTCGTTTCACGCGACCAGCTCACCGGGAAGCTCGCCTCCATTGGGCGATTGAACGTCAGCGCACCGTGGACGCTGGAGCGCGCGAGCGAGACCGGCGGCGACCTCCTCGTTACAACCAACGCTGCAGGTGAGGTTGGCGTTGAGCTGCGCAATCCTCAGCTGTCGCTGCAGTCGACCGGTCGAATCGAAGGGCGCGGATCGATGCCGGCCAGCGGCTGGCGGGTGGATGTGGAGTCTATGACCGCGGTGCTCAATCTGCCGCCAGGCTGGCGTTTGTTTGCGACCAGCGGCGTTGATCAAGCGCCGCAAACGTGGGTTGGTCAGTGGAGCCTGCTGGATCTATTTCTGCTTGCCGTTGCCGCGCTGCTGGCGTTTCGGCTGCACGGAGTGGTCTTCTCCGCGCTGGTGCTCGCGTATCTGGCGCTGGGCTATCACGAAGCGCACTCGCCCCTGTGGAGCGTGCTGGCGGTGATCGCGCTCAGTCTGATGCTGGGGTTCTTGAGCGGCGGGCGGCTTGCCAAATGGGTGGGGCTGCTGCGGGTCGCGATGCTGGGCGCCGCGTTTGTGCTGGCGCTGCCGTTTGTCGCGCAACAGCTGAAGTTAGCGCTGCACCCGCAGCTGGAGCGTGGTGAGGTGGAAAGCAATAGTGGCTACGGCGGCAGATATGCGGCGGGCGCTTCAGCTTCGTACGGTGGCGCAGTTGATGAGGATGGACAGGCGGAGCGTAGGGTGGATCGCGTTTCGGTTACTGGATCGCGCGTACACGAGAACGTCGCGCCAGCCCCTGTGGTTTTGGACGAGCCCACCCCTATGTCAGTCGCTGCACCACCGCCAGCGCCGCCGCCTCCTCCCCGTGAGGCACAGGTCGGCAACCTCGCCAAAATGCAGAAAAACATCAATGCCTATCCCGACGACGCCGTTCTGCAGGCGGGCCCGGGCACCCCTGACTGGCGCTGGCAGCAGATTCATCTGGGCTGGTCCGGACCGGTACTAGCCGATCAGGCTATGAGTCTGTGGCTGTCGCCGCCGTGGATGACTCGACTACTGCGGGTTGTCGCGGTCGCACTGCTGGTGCTGGTGCTGCTGCGTCTCGCGTCGTCCATCAGCACAGTCTCGCGCCTGCTTTCGCGCGCCAAAGCCGCGCCGGCGGTGGCGCTGTTCGCGCTATGCGTCTCGCTGCCAAATGCGCCGGCGAAGGCTAATGACTATCCGCCGCAGGAGCTGCTCGATCAGCTGCAAACCCGCCTGCTGGAAGCGCCCAAGTGTGCGCCTCAATGCGCCAGTCTTGATGTCACCGAAATCGAACTGGTGGGCGATCAACTTCGCGTCGCGTTGGTCGTGTATGCAGAAGCCAACGTGGCGGTGCCTTTGCCTGATCCGGGCAAGTCAGCGTCGCCGCTGCGTGCCGAGCTGAGCGGTAGCGATCTACCGGTGCTGCGTCGCGATGGGCAGCGCTGGGTCTCCGTGCCGCGCGGCGTGCAGCGGCTGCAGCTGACATGGCAGATTGCCGCCGTTGATCAGCTGGATCTGCGTTTCCCGATGAATCCTGCGGCGGTAAGCGTGCGCGCAACAGGCTGGGAAACGGGCAGCGTAGATGGCACAAGACTGCTCGGGGATACGCTGCAGCTGCTGCGTCTGCGCGTGGCCGATGCGGCGGCGAGCGAGGTCGATACGGCTGCCGCCGCGCAGGAGTTTCCGCCGTTTGTGCGGGTGACACGTCAGTTGAATCTTGACCTCGATTGGACCGTGCAAACCACCGTCGAGCGTATCGCGCCAGCGCAGTCGGGCTTCATTCTCAGCCTGCCGTTGATCGCCGGCGAGCGCGTGTTAGATGATCGATTGGACGTGAGCGAGAGCAGCGTCAAACTCAGCTTCGCCGCAGGTGAGCAAAGCCAGAGCTGGCGCTCGCGTCTGCCGATTGGTGACGTCGTCAAACTCAGTATGGGTTCGCTGCGCAATGCCAGCGAGCGCTGGGAGGTTCAGGTGGGTGCGTACTGGCATGCTGAAGTTAGCGGCATGCCTGAATCCAACATCGATGCCGCGGACGGCGTTCGTCGCTTTGATCCGCGCCCCGATGAAACGCTCACCATCGACATCACGCGGCCCGCGGCCGTGGCAGGCAGCAGCTTAGCCTTCGACCAGGTGACGTTGGCTATGCGTCAAGGCAGCCGAGCGCGCGACACTCAACTCACCGCCAATCTGCGCAGCACGCGGGGAGGCCAACACGTGCTGCGAATCCCCGCCGATGCTGAGCTGATCTCAGTCACCATCGACGGGCGGTCGCACGCCTTGCGCACCACGGATGGACAGCTCCGCCTGCCGGTGCTTCCTGGTGCCCATGCGTTAGACGTGAAGTGGCGGCGGGGACTGGACGTTGCGCTTCTGCAGACCGGCGATGAGGTTGATATGGGTGCGCCAGCGGCCAATCTTCGCACCTCGCTGGTGGTCGATCGCGAGCGCTGGCTGCTAGCAGCAGGCGGCGCCGGCGTCGGACCTGCCGTGCTCTACTGGGATCAGCTGCTAGTGATGCTCTTGGTCGCTTTCGGGTTAGCAAAGTTGTCCGCCAAAACGCCGTTAAAGTTCCACCATTGGCTGCTGCTGGGCTTAGGGTTCTCGACCGTTTCTTGGGTCGCCGCTGGCGTTGTGGTGGCATGGCTACTGCTGCTTGCTTGGCGTCAGCGCAAAGCCAATTGGATCGTGTCTCACACCACATTCCCGCTGGTCCAGCTGCTGTTGGTGTTGGTCACCGTGGTGGCGCTGATCGTGCTCGTATCTGCAGTTCCTTACGGCCTGTTGGGGTCACCCGATATGCAGGTCACCGGCAACGGATCATCTGCTGGTCGTCTGCTCTGGTTTAGCGATGAGAGCGCCGGCGCACTGCCCAACGTATGGGCGCTCAGCCTGCCGCTGTGGACGTACAAGCTGGCAATTCTGCTTTGGGCATTGTGGTTAGCCAATGCGCTGATCAGCTGGCTGCGTTGGGGCTGGCAGAGTCTGAGCGCAGGCGGCTACTGGCCGCCGCGAAAGCCGAAGGTCGTTAGTTCGACTCAGCCTGTCGAGGCTTCAGATGGCGCTTCCGTTGCGCCGCCGCCTATCGCGTGAGCGAGAGGCCAACGATAGCCGCGCTGCGTCGTGCAGCGCGGTCTGGGTTAACCGGTGAGCTGGTGTCGGCAGACGCCGCCGCCGGCGAAGCTGACATCCTGATTGCGCATGCGCTCGATCGCCCGCGCAGCTGGCTGTTTGCGCACTCGGATGAGCACGCTGATATTGCCGATCAAAATGAAATCGCCCGGTTGGTGGCCGCCCGCAGGTCTGGCGTTCCGATTGCTCAGCTCACTGGCAAGCGAGGCTTCTGGACGTTTGAACTGGCCGTCGACGCGAACACGCTCATTCCTAGGCCAGAAACTGAGCTGCTGGTCGAACTCGCGCTCGCGCGAATCCCAAATGACGCCGCATTGACGGTGGCCGACCTCGGCACCGGAAGCGGCGCCATCGCCATCGCACTCGGCCTTGAGCGACCGCGCACCTGCGTCGTGGCCACCGATATCCACGACGCAACGTTAAATATCGCCAACGCCAACGCCGCCGCGCTCGGTGCCAGCAACGTCGAGTTTCGCAGCGGTAGCTGGTGCAGCGCGCTAGGTGACATGCGGCAGCTGGCGATGATCGTTAGCAACCCGCCGTACATCGAAGATGGCGATTCACATCTGCTGCAGGGCGATCTGCGTTTCGAGCCGCGCCGCGCCTTGGCTAGCGGCGCAGACGGACTAGATGCGATCCGCAGCATCATCAGCGACGCACCGATTTATTTGAATTCCGCTGGGTGGCTGCTGCTCGAGCATGGCCTGATGCAAGGCGAAACAGTCCGCGAATTGATGATCACGCGCGGCTTTGGCGAAGTCAGCACAGCGCTCGATTTAGAGCAGCGCGAGAGGGTTACGCTGGGCCGGTGGATGTCGCGTCAGCTGGCTTAGCTTACAAGCGAAAGCGGTCACATCCATTGAACACTCTGCTCGACCAACTCGGGAGCGCTTGTGCGACAGATGGGCAACGGCTTCCTACGCAGATAGCTTTTTCAAG
>JBBSIY010000313.1:0-4470 GCA_038257785.1 Lysobacterales bacterium | reverse complement strand
GGTGATGGAAGAGGCGCTCGAAGGTCTTGATGATGACACCCACCTCCACGTCAGCTTCGACGTCGACTTTCTCGATCCGAGCATCGCGCCGGGCGTCGGCACCACCGTGCGCGGCGGTCCCAACTACCGCGAGGCGCAGCTGGTGATGGAGATGATCGCCGACACCGGGCGTTTGGCATCGTTGGATATTTTTGAGCTCAACCCGGCGTTCGATAATCGCAATCAGACCGCCCAGCTGGCGGTTGATTTGGTGGAAAGTCTGTTCGGCAAATCCACCCTGATGCGCAGCTAGGCCTCGGGGCGCCAGTCACGCAAAGAATCAACCAAACCACACACGCGACACGAGGCAACGCCATGTCCAACATCATGTCGCTCACGTTAACTCTTGCGGTGATTTCGATGACGCCAGCGGTCGCCTCTGACGTGCAGCAAAGCCTCACGCTGGAAGCCATCACCGGCGACGCACCGTTGTCGGGTCCGACGCTCACGCAGCCCAAAGTCTCGCCTGACGGCGCGCGCGTGACGTTCCTTCGCGGCAAGGACGACAATCGTTTTCAGCTTGATCTGTGGGAATACAACGTTGCCAGCGGTAAGACGCAGCGATTGGTGGATTCCAAAGTCGTGCTGCCCGGCACCGAAGTGCTGTCCGATGAAGAGAAGGCCCGTCGCGAACGTCAGCGCATCGCTGCGCTTTCCGGCATCGTTGACTATCAGTGGGCACCCGATGGCAAGCGTCTGCTGTTTCCGCTGGGCGGCGAACTCTATCTCTACGATCTAGACAAGCCAGCTGCCGAAGCGGTTCGCCAGCTGACCCATGGCGGTGGCTTTGCGACCGACCCCAAGGTCTCTCCGAAGGGCGGCTACGTCAGCTTTATTCGCGCGCGCAACGTGTGGGTGATCGATCTTGCCGACGGTCGCGAAATCCAACTGACGGTTGACGGCTCGGAAGTCATCGGCAATGGCGTGGCAGAGTTTGTCGCCGATGAAGAAATGGATCGCCACACCGGCTACTGGTGGGCTCCCGATGATTCCGCTATCGCCTTCGCGCGTATCGATGAAAGCGCGGTGCCGGTGCGCGAACGCTTTGAAATCTATCCCGACCGCACCAACGTTGTGCAGCAGCGCTATCCCGCGGCTGGCGATCCAAACGTAAGCATCAAGCTCGGCGTGGTTTCGATGGGCAACCCGCTGCCGGGTGCGGATGTCAGCCGCAGCCCAGCGCCGACGAACGCGCCCATACGCTGGCTGGATCTTGGCCCGGAAGCCGACATCTACCTAGCCCGCGTCAACTGGATCGACGGCGAGCACCTCACCTTTCAACGACAGAGCCGCAGCCAGCGCCAGCTCGATCTGATCGCCGTTGACCTGCAGAAGCAGACGCAAACCCTGCTGCTGAGCGAGACCAGCGAGACGTGGATCGACCTTCACGACAACCTGCGGTTTTTGAAGTCTGGCGGTTTTCTGTGGAGCTCGGCGCGCGACGGGTTCGCTCATCTGTATCGCTACGACGCAGCGGGCAAGTCCGAGCAGCTCACCCGCGGCGACTGGATGGTTGAAACGGTTTTGGCGGTTGATGAAAGCGCCGGCACGATTTGGTTCAGCGCGACACGCGATTCGGAACTCGAGCGCAACGTCTATTCGCTTCCGCTAACCGGCGGTGAGCCGACACGTTTGAGCAAAACGCCGGGCTGGCACGACGCGACATTCAGCGACAACGCAAGCGTGTATGTCGACAGCTGGTCGAACACGACCACGCCGCCGCAGATTGAGCTGTTTACAACCACAGGCGAAAAGCTCGCCACGCTGCTGATCAATTCATTCGATGATCCAGCGCATCCGTACGCGCGCTATCGCGCCGCGCACCAGCCGACCGAGTTCCACACGCTCAGCGCCGAAGACGGTAGCGAACTCAAGGTCAGTCTGATCAAACCTCCGGGCTTTGATCCGTCGAAGAAATATTCCGTGGTGGTCTACGTATACGGTGGCCCGGCCGCGCAAACCGTGATGCGCGGATGGCCTGGACGCGGCGATCATTTTTTTAATCAGTATTTGGCCCAGCAAGGCTACGTGGTGTTCTCGCTCGATAACCGCGGCACGCCGCGGCGCGGAGTGAAGTTTTCAGCTGCGCTGTTCCGGCAGCAGGGCAAAGTCGAAGTTGAAGATCAGCTGCGCGGCGTCGCGTGGCTCAAGCAGCAGCCGTGGGTGGATTCGGCACGGATTGGCGTGCACGGCTGGTCAAATGGTGGCTACATGAGCTTGATGCTGCTCGCCCAACACAGCGAGGCGTACGCCTGTGGCATCGCCGGCGCGCCGGTCACCGACTGGGCGCTCTACGACACGCACTACACCGAGCGCTACATGGATCACCCAACGGCCAACCCTGACGGCTATGCGGCGTCCAGCGTGTTTACGCATCTTGACGGGCTGACGTCCAAGCTGCTGCTGGTCCACGGTATGGCTGACGACAACGTGCTGTTCTCCAACAGCACGCAGCTGATGAGCGCGCTGCAAAAGCAGGGCACGTCGTTTGAGCTGATGACCTATCCCGGTGCCAAGCACGGCCTGCAGAAAACCGACGCGCTGCATCGCTATCGCACCAGTGAGGCGTTTTTTGCGCGATGTTTACGTTGATGCCGACGGGTGTGCGATTGTCGATGTAGCGTTGCGGTTCCATATCCCTGATCGAGACATCACCAATGAACAGATTCTCGCTTCTCATACTGCTCTTTGCGGTGTCATCAACCGTTAGTGCGGTCGTCATTCGAGACGACGTTGATGACGCGGAGTATCGGATTCCGGCCAGTGAGTTCCCGGCTCTCGTCGACATGCCCGGAGAGGGCCACGGCGTATTGATTGATCCGCAGTGGGTCGTTACTGCGGCTCATACGATCCCTGGGCATCCTAGCCTCAAGCGGGTGGTGCTCAATGGTGTACCTAGGGACGTTGAACGGGTCGTCATACATCCCGGATACAAGACCGTGCCACAGGAGCTGATCGATCCAGCAATGGCGACCGGCGAGGCGATGCTGATCGTGATCTTTCTATCTTCGTCGGACGACATAGCGCTGATCAAGCTTACTCAGCCGGTGGCGGATGTCGTCCCTGCCGCGATCTACCAAGGTAGCGACGAGCAAGGGCAGATCATCAAGATCGTGGGGAAAGGTGCTACGGGCAATGGAGCCACGGGGCACGACCCCAAAGGGCCCAACCGGACGGAACTTCGCCGTGCCTTCAACACGATCACCAGTGCTTATGAGCGCTGGTTCTGCTACGTGTTCGATGAGCCACCGTCCGCCCTACCTCTTGAGGGCGTCTTGGGGAACGGTGACAGCGGCGGCCCCGCGCTTGTGCAGACTAAAGATCAATGGCTGTTGGCCGGGCTGGCTTCGTGGAAATTTGTCCATGGGCACGTGATGACTGCGCGGCCCGGCCGCTATGGTCAGATCGGCTGCAATGTTCGCCTGAGCCATTACAGAGCGTGGATCGAAAACATAATGTCTGAGCAGCCGCAGGCAGGGGCCAACGAATCATCGTAGGTTGACGCACCTTGGCAGCGTTCGGCGCCTACAGCAGCGCCTGCTGCGCTAGATATCGAAACTCTGACGAGGCGTTGCATGAGTGGTCTGCACAAGAGAATCGTCGAGTCAGCGAGCGCCGAACCTCAGAACGCCGTTGTGTTGCGCTTGGTTCTCCTGATCGCAGCATTGGCCTGCGCAGCGTTCTCGCGACCGGTGAAAGCCTACTACCTGCCGCTGATCTTTAGCCCATCAGCACCAACGGAAATTCAAATAGCCCAAGTTATCTTGCGTGTGGGTCAATGCGATCTGTTGACGGTCTTCAGCCCACAGGAGCGAATCGTCACCATTGTGGGGAGAACCGTTCGCGTCGAGGTCGATGGTTTTTCCAACGGCATCACCGGCGACATCTGCAATTTTCCGCCGGCAACCGTCCCTGTTGATCTGATCCCGCTCGCGGCAGGCAGCTACACCGTCGAGATATACCGAAGAAGTGTTTCTGGGCCACCTAGCGTCGATTTGATGGTGTCAGGGACATTGCAAGTGCTGCCCGCAGCGACTTCGCAACCGGTCAGCATTCCAGCGGTTTCCGCACGAGGTTTGGCTTCAGCGGTTCTGCTGATGTTGATTGTTGGCTGGGGCGCGGGACGGCGTAGCGCTGGCACTTGACGCACAGGCGGGGAAAAAAGGCAGGGTAAGTCGCGTTTGGCATCCGCTGCGCGAATGCTCGCGGGCCAAGCATCGCGCAATCCACGTGTCGCCAGCGACGACGCTTTGAAGCCACCGCGTGTTGAAATGTGATGTAATCTATAAATTACATTATGTCGGGTATAGCGTACATGACAAAAATCCTCTCGATGGTCCTTGCGTCGGCGCTGGTGGGCGCGTTGCTTTCCCAACTGCCGACCTCTCTGCCGCTGTCGCCAGGACTCGTCGGTCTAAGTCTGATGCTGCT
>JBBSIY010000312.1:0-4471 GCA_038257785.1 Lysobacterales bacterium | reverse complement strand
GCGACCCGGCGGGCGGCGCAGCAGCAGGGATAGCTGACGGTAGGCAACGGCCTGCTTGGATAGATCGTCATAAACGATCAGCGCGTCTTCGCCGCGATCACGGAAATATTCGCCCATGGTGCAGCCTGAGTAGGCGCTAACGTACTGCATCGCCGCCGACTCAGACGCCGTAGCAGCGACCACGATGGTGTGTGCCATCGCGCCGTTTTCTTCCAAGCGACGCACGACGTTAGCGACCGAGCTGTTCTTCTGCCCGATGGCGACGTAGATGCACTTAACGCCGGTGCCTTTCTGATTGATGATGGCGTCGATGGCCAGCGCGGTCTTGCCGGTCTGACGATCGCCAATGACCAGCTCGCGCTGGCCGCGGCCGACCGGAATCATCGCATCGACTGACTTGTAGCCAGTCTGCACGGGCTCAGACACCGACTGCCGCCAGATCACGCCCGGCGCGACCTTCTCAACGGGTGCCGACAGCTTGGCATCAATTGCGCCCTTGCCATCGATGGGCTCGCCCAGTGCGTTGACGACGCGACCGAGCAGCTCTGGGCCAACCGGCACTTCGAGAATGCGGCCGGTGGTCTTAGCGACATCACCTTCGCGCAAATGCTCGTAGTCACCCAGCACCACCGCGCCGACCGAGTCACGCTCTAAGTTCAGCGCCAGCGCAAACGTGTTGTTTGGCAGCTCGATCATTTCGCCCTGCATAGCGTCGGCGAGGCCGTAGATACGGACGATGCCGTCAGCGACACTGGTGACGATGCCTTCATTACGGGCCTCCGCAGCGAGTTTGACCTTCTCGATGCGGTTCTTGATCAGTTCGCTGATCTCGGAGGGATTGAGCTGGGTGGTTGCCATCTTCTTTATCCTGGTAGAGCGGGTTTGGGGCCGCTAACTATTTGCGCTAGATTTCTTTGACCCGGCGGACAAGCTCTCTGCCGTTAAATTCACCGCGTGGGTCCAAGACCCACCCTACTTAATTTGTCTCAGTGCGCGAGCGCGGACTGCAGCCGCGTCAACTTGCCGCGGATTGAACCATCGATGACGACATCGCCGGCATCAATGATCGCGCCACCAATTAGCTCGGGGTCCACGCGATGGCTCATCGACACGTCGCGATCAAAGCGCTTGCGCAGCGATGCCGCCAGCTGCTCGAGCTGCACATCATCCATAGCCGTGGCTGAGGTGACCTCAACCTTGACCACGCGCTCAGCCTCCAACCGCAGCTGTTCGAACAGCGCCGCAATATCGGGCAATACAGCAAGTCGACGATTCTCAGCCAGCACGACAAGAAATTGCTGGAAGTTCGGATCAACTTCACCTGACGGCAGCAGCAGTCCAATCAGCGTCTCGTCTTCTACGCCCGGGTGTCCGAGCAGCGCCTTGACCTGCGGATCCGCAGCCACGGCAGCAGCAAACGCGATCAGCGACGACCACGGCCGCAAGCGACCGCGCTCATTGGCAATCGCAAACGCCGCACGGGCGTAGGGCCGGGCCAGCGTCAGTACGTTGGTGCTCATGCGGCTATCGCTCCGTCAGGTTCGATTACAGCTGCGCGGCGAGGTCATCGAGCAGCACCTTGTGGGCACTCGCGTCGATCTCCCGACGAATCAGCTTCTCGGCACCGGCCACGGCCAGCGTTGCCAACTGGCTGCGCAGATCTTCACGTGCGCGATTCACTGCTGCCGTAATTTCATCCTGCGCTAGCGCCTGCTGACGCGTCGCCACGGCGACCGCCTCGTCCTTAGCCTGATCAACAATCTGATTGGCCCGCGAATGCGCCTGATCGATGATCTCGTTGGCGCGAGTGCGCGCGTCACGCAGCACTTCGCTGACCTTCTCTTCGGTCTGCGCGAGTTCTTTTTGACTGCGATCAGCAGCAGCGAGCCCGTCAGCAATTTTTGCCTGACGCTCTTCGATCGCCTTGATCAACGGCGGCCAGATGAACTTCCATGAGAACCAGATCAGGATCGCAAACGCGATGGCCTGACCTAGAAAGGTGGAATTGACATTCATTGTGTTGCTCCGCAAAACGGATGACGCATCGCCGCGCTGACGATCCTGAGAACCGTCACCGCCGCCACGCTACGAAGTAGCTCGAAGCCAATCAGCCGGCAGCTGCGGTCAGTGCGGCCAGCAGCGGATTGTTGAACGCGAAGAACAGCGCGATGGCAAGACCGATGATGAACGCGGCGTCGATCAGGCCGGCGAGCAGGAACATGCGGCCCGACAGCATCGGCACCAGCTCTGGCTGACGCGCGGCGCTCTCAAGAAACTTGGAACCCATGATGCCGATGCCGATACAGGCACCCAGCGCGCCGAGGCCGATGATGATGCCGATGGCGATCGCGGTGCTGCCCTGGACGGCGGCGATAAGAGCGGTCAGTTCCATGGTGAAACTCCTGTTGACGTAACGAGTTGGGGAAAAGGTTTAAAAACTGAGCAACTTTGGAGCAAAAGCGATAGCAAAAAACACGGCGGCAATTTGCTAAAAAATAGCCAAGCCTGACTCAATGGCTCTCGGTCGACATCGACAGATAGACCACGGTCAAAATCATAAAGATGAACGCCTGCAGGCTAACCACAAGGATGTGGAAGATTGACCAACCAGCGCCAGCCAAGACGGATCCGGCAAATGCCAAGGCTCCACCCGCCTTGGGGGCCAGGCCTTCCATGCCCATGAAGCTACCGCCCGCAGCGGCCAGCAGCGCAATCAAAATGAAGACCAGCTCACCTGCAAACATGTTGCCAAACAGTCGCATTGCGAGACTGACTGGCTTCGAGAGGTACTCGATGATGTTGAGGCCAAGGTTGGGGATGACCAGCGCCACCTTCATCAGCGGGCCGTCGGCGTGAAATGGCGCCGTGAGCAGCTCTTTCGCAAACCCGCCCGGCCCTTTCGCGCGCACCGCGAAAGCCAACATTAAAAACAGCACGGTGGTCGACATCGCCAGCGTGATGTTGAGATCGGTCGTCGGCACGGCGCGGAAGTAATTCACGCCAAAGACGCTTACCACCATGCCCGGCAGATCAAGCGGAAGCAGCTTGACCGAGTTCATCAACAGCACCCAAACGAAGATCGTCAACGCTAGGGGGGCGACGAAGCGACGATCACCGTGGAATACGTCGCGCACCTGGGTATCGATGAACTCAATGGCGATCTCGATGAACGCCTGAAACTTGCTCGGCACGCCGGACGTGGCGCGACGACCAACATGCCAGAAGACGCCCAGCCCAAGCACGCCGATCAGCGTAGCCATGACGAGACTGTCGAGATGAAGCGTCCAAAACGGGCTATCGCCCAGCGACACCTGCCAATGCTGCAGATGATGCTGAACGTATTCGACCGAGCTGTTTTTCGAGCCGGAATCCGCAGCCACAGTAACTTCCTTCAAAACTTAAATCCGATTGCCGCCAGGTTGACCGCCAAGGCCGCCAGGACACCGCACAACACCGCCAGCGGATCCAGCGCCCATTGGGCCAGAGCGAGGTAGAGCAGAAGCACCACCGTCGCCCACTTCATTACTATGCCGCCCGCCAACCTCAGCAGCGCACCTTCAGCGGCGCCTACGTCGCCAGCAAATGTGCGCCACGCCATCAGCGCGCCGCCTAATGTCACCGCCATCCCGCCGACAGCCGCGCCCAGCATCGAGCGCAGCCCTGCCGCGAGAAAAACCGCAGCGACTATGCCGGTGACGATGGCCTGGATAACGGCGATACGTCGGGCCAGTCGCCGGCTGGCGTCGGCAGTGTTGAGCACGCGGCGTTCCGGAGATTGCAAGCAGACCGCGCGAAGCCAGCGCCCTGCCAAGAAGCGGAATATTAACCTTTTGGCAGAAATACTGGCAAGCGCATCGCCAATGGCTCGCTTGACTGGGCTCTTCGCCAGCGCAGCGCCTGATCATCAAATTGGCAGAAATTGCCCGCGGACTGCCCGCTTCAAGCCGTTAAACTTCGCCCATTGATCACTTTTCGGATCTAGTCGTCTATGTGCGGAATCGTAGGAATCAGCGCCCGTCGTGGTGTCGCCCATGACCTTATTAGCGGGCTCAAGGCCTTGGAGTATCGCGGCTACGACTCCGCCGGCATTGCGATTCTCGGCCCTGAAGGCATCGAGCGACGCCGCGCCAAGGGTAAGGTACGCGATCTTGAAGCACTGCACGTCGCACACCCGCTAGACGGTTTCAGCGGCATCGCGCATACGCGCTGGGCCACGCATGGCGTGCCGAACGAGCGCAACGCGCATCCGCATATTTCCGGCAACAGTCTGTCGGTGGTTCACAACGGCATCATCGAGAACCACGCTGAACTGCGTGCCGAGCTGCAAGGTCTGGGCTACGTTTTTGAATCTGAGACCGATACCGAAGTCATCGCGCATCTGGTCGAGCACTACCAGCGCGATGGCGATTCGTTGCTTGCCGCTACTCAGCGCGCGGTCGCCCGTTTGCACGGTGCGTATGCGCTTGTGCTG
>JBBSIY010000311.1:0-4485 GCA_038257785.1 Lysobacterales bacterium | reverse complement strand
TGCCCGACTGGCGCTGGCCCCCAGTAGCCGTCGGAATAGTCTTTGAAGGCGTTAACCCACGTCCGACATGACACAGACCGGTCTCCGTCGCCGGTCAGATTGCCGACATAGACCATCGGCGAGTCATCGCCCCAAGGGAAGCGACCCGAGCTGCCGGCACGCAGCACGTATTCGAACTCGGCTTCGCTTAGTAGTCGGTAGGATTTGCCGGTCTCTTTCGCCAACCATTGCGCGTAGGCGTTGGCGTCGCTCCAAGCGACATGCACAACGGGAAGATCGTCCGCTGCGCGGTTGCCGCTGTAATCGCTTTCCCACGAAACACCGCGACGCTCGGTCATGCTGCCGCTCTTTTCGTCGTATACCGTCGAACTTCGCGCTCGAATACTCGCAGATTGGTAACCCGTTGCGTTGACGAAAGCGCGAAACTCGGCCACCGATGTTTCATAGATGGCGACTGCGAATCCGCGCTCAAACATCACCGTTCGCGTCGGCCCTTCGTTCTGCCTGCGATCATCCTCGGATTCAGACGAACCCATCCGAAACTTTCCGGCGGGTACAACCACCAGCGCCGGCGAGCTCGCGCCAGATTGCAACAAATCACGCACCACCTGTCCCGGCCTAAAACCGCCGTAAATGCGCGCATTTTCAATTCTATTGCGTAGGTCTTCGATGCCTTCGGATTGTGCCGAAACTGATTCCAGCTCCTGCAGCAAGCGCGAGGCTGCGTTCAAATCGCGGTCGCGAATCCGCGCGTTGGCCTGCTCCACGATGGTCGCTGCACGTACTTGGCGCATCTCAACAATACGCGTGCTGGCATCAAGCACTGCGCCCGAGCCAGTTCCGACCAACGCGGCGTCGGCGAGGAGCTGATCGGCACGCGAATAGTCTCCGTCGTCAGCCGCTTCGACGGCTGCATTAACGACGCTTGCTTCAACCGCCAGTAGTCCAGCGATAGCAGCGGAATTGCCGCCATCGAGCTTTAGCACTTCCTGATAGGCCGAAACGGCGCTGTCAGCGTGCTCGCTAAGTAGCTCACCTGCGTTGCGCAGACGTTCTCCCTCGAGCAGCAGCATCTGAATCTCCTGCCCTCGCATGAGTTCACTATCAAATGCCTGCACATCGGCGCTTGTCGGCTTGATATGTGCAAGCACCCTGCCCACTTGCGCTGCCGCATCAAGCTGATCGGCTGCCAGCAAGGTGCGACCCTTTTCCAAAAGCCGAACCGCTACATCGTCAATTCCGGCAAGCGCTTCCGCGTTTCCAGGCTGAGCCTCAAGGATAGAAATGTATAGGGAGAGCGCGTTACCGTCGCCCTGTTCCAAACGCCCTTCTTTCAAGGCCTCGTCTGCCGTCGCCAACGCCGCTTTGACGTCAGCGGCGTCCGTGGCGATGGCATCGGGCTTCCACTCGCTACCCAACATTGCGGCATCGACCATTTGCCGACGCTTTTCGGGGTCGCGAAGCGTCGGGGTTTGCTCGGTTGGCTGGGCAACTACCTGCACGTTCGGGCTTTCCAGCTCGGGCGTGTCGCTGGTAGGTTCTGACCGATCTTCGCTACGCTGACAGCCAGCCACCGTGCCAGCGATAAAAATCAGGCCTATAATCAAACGAATCATTTAGTTACGACGCGTTATTCAAGTTATTTGACAGCACAGTTAGCGTGCCGCTGACGTTCGACTCGCGCCATTTGCGTTGACCTCACGGGGTGGATTCGCACGGTAGGCTATCGGGTCAGCAGGCGCAACCGACTGCCGAAACCCTTAAAAACTGGAGCTAAGCCACACGCATGGATGTCACGTTAATTGATCAACATTCGACGCTCGACGCTTGGACGGTGCCAGCATCGCTGACGCATGTGGCTATTGATACGGAGTTCGTGCGAGAGCGCACCTACTTCGCAAAATTGGGCTTGGTACAAATCGCTGCCGGCACCCAAATCGCGCTGGTGGACCCTCTCGGCGCAGGCACCACAAGTGCCCTCGCCCGCTTCATTCAGCGCAGCCCGATCGTGGTGATGCACAGCGCCAGTGAAGACTTGGAGGCCTTGCGGGTCGCCTGCCAGTGCTTGCCAGCACTACTTTTCGATACTCAGATTGCGGCAGGACTCGCCGGCTTCGGCGCTGGACTGAGTTTGCAAAAACTCATTGAAGCGACAGTCGGCGTGATCCTGCCGAAGTCAGAAACACGCACTGACTGGATTCGTCGACCGCTCTCCGAGGCGCAGCTGGCCTATGCGGCTGATGATGTGCGTCATCTGGTGGCATCGGCCGATGTGTTGATTGAGCGGTTAAACGGCCTGGGGCGGTTGGCTTGGGTGGAGGAAGACTGCGCGCGGATGCTGCGTGCGGCGACAATAGACGAGGCCAATCCGCACCCGCACCTAAGCTTTAAGCCGGCGCAGCGTATGTCGGCCTCGGCGCAAAGGCTAGTGCGGCGACTGTTGATCTGGCGCGATCGCGAAGCGCGCACTGCGGATAAGCCGCGCGGGTGGATTGTCGATAACGGGCTGGTGACTCGTCTTGCCGAACATCCGCCGACGCGGCGCGATGATTTTGAACTCCTGCTAGATGGCATCTCGGGGGCGCCGCGCAAAAACCGCGATTCTCTTTGGGACGCTCTCGCGCAGTCGCCGTCAGCGGACGAGCGTGATCTGCCACTGGCCAACAACCCAGACGCTGCTGATCGCAATCAACTTAAGCGCATGCAGCAAGCGGTGGCAGAAGTGGCAAGCTCCCTTGATCTGCCCGAGGGAATGCTTGCCGCGCGACGCCATCTGGAGGTGCTACTTGGCGAGCAGACGTGGCCAGAGGCGCTGGAGGGCTGGCGGCGTCCGTTGCTTGAGCCGGTCCTCGGATTCGCTATTCGTTGAGCTCGTTCAACCCGTTCGGACAAATCAGCACGCTCTATCGCGATTGCGGGCTAGTCAGCGGGGCATTCCATCGCTATGATGGCGCGCTTCGTGGGGCGGTAGCTCAGCTGGGAGAGCGTCGCGTTCGCATCGCGAAGGTCGTGGGTTCGATCCCCATCCGCTCCACCACGAAGTCCAGCAAGATGAAGTCCAGCAAGATGCGGCTTGCCCATGCGCCCGTTCATCGGCAATCCGCAGCATCACACCAATCGCTGTTTGTTTCATTAGCTTTAAGACAACGGCGCCTGATGGGCGCCGTTGTTGTTTTCGACAGTGCGAGATCACGCTTAAGCGCCGCCTGTTGACCATATTCCATCGCGCAGGCTGCATGGCCCCGTAGCTCAGTTGGATAGAGCGTCCCCCTCCTAAGGGGAAGGTCGCACGTTCGAATCGTGTCGGGGCCGCCAGCGGTGGCTAGCGCCGTCGCGCGTTTTCTGCATTAACACGCCATTTTTTGCTATAGCTGGAGGTCTCATGTCTGCACACATTCTCGCCGCGCTTGGTCTTGGTAACACCGAATCGGGCACCTACCTTGGGCAAGGTGAGTGGTCTAAAACACGCGACGCGGGTGCGCTGACGTCGGTTAATCCGGCGACGAATGAAGCCATCGCCACTGTGTATGCCAGCTCGCCCAGCGACTACGAAACAATCGTCACTCGCGCACAGGCTGCATTTCAGACGTGGCGCACCACGCCCGCACCGCGCCGCGGTGAAGCCGTCAGGCTGTGCGGCGAAGCGCTACGTAAGCATAAAGACGCACTGGGCAGCTTGGTGGCGCTCGAAATGGGCAAAATCAAAGCCGAAGGCGACGGTGAAGTTCAAGAAATGATCGACATTGCCGACTTCGCAGTCGGCCAAAGTCGCATGCTCTATGGATACAGCATGCACTCCGAACGTCCCGGCCATCGCATGTTTGAGCAGTGGCATCCGCTCGGTCTGGTTGGCGTGGTGAGTGCGTTCAATTTCCCGGTTGCCGTATGGGCCTGGAATACATTTCTAGCCGCGATCTGCGGCGACATCTCGATTTGGAAACCATCGCCCAAGACGCCTCTGACCGCCATTGCGTCGATGAAGATTTGCAACGAAGCCCTGCGCGACGGTGGTTTTCCCGACCTGTTTTTCTTGTTCAACGATGCTGGCACCGAGCTCGCGCAGACCTTCGTCGATGACGCGCGCATCCCGCTGATCAGCTTCACCGGCTCAACGCATGTTGGACGAATGGTCGGTGAGCGCGTTGCGCGGCGCATGGGCCGCTCTTTGCTGGAGCTTGGTGGCAATAACGCGATGATCGTCGACGACTCGGCCGACATGAAGCTGGCGATTCCAGCCATCGTATTTGGTGCCGTCGGAACCGCCGGCCAGCGCTGCACCAGCACGCGCCGAGCGTTTGTGCATCGCTCAATCTTCGACGACGTGGTGAGCACGTTGACGAAGGCCTATGGACAAATCGAGGCGCGGATTGGCGACCCCAACGATTCCAACACGCTGATGGGACCGCTCATCGACCAATCAGCCGTCGCTGGCTTCGAGCGCGCGGTTGCGCAAGCGATTGCAGCTGGCGGTACGGTGCGTAGCGG
>JBBSIY010000310.1:0-4523 GCA_038257785.1 Lysobacterales bacterium | reverse complement strand
TGAAGCGCTAGCGCGCTGGAAACATGCCGATGGGCAGATCATTCGGCCGGCGCATTTCATACCGGTGATCGAGCGCGAAGGCCTGATCGATCAGCTGACCGACCAGATACTAGAGTCTGCCTGCACGTGGAAGTCGCGCTGGGCACACAGCGGCCTGCACGTGCGCATTGCCGTCAATGTGTCGATGCTCAATTTGCAGAGCACGGGCGTAGTGGATCGCTACCTGCAGATCGTCAAAAAACACGACATCGACCCGCGTGAAGTGGTGCTGGAGATCACCGAGAGTTCGGTGATGGGTGAAGCGGCGCAAGCGCTTAATGTGCTGGCTCGGTTTCGCCTCAAAGGCTTCGGCCTGTCGATTGACGATTTCGGCACTGGCTATTCGTCGCTCGCTCAGCTGTCGCAGATTCCGTTCACTGAGCTGAAGATCGACCAAACCTTCGTCAGCGGCGCACCCCGTCAGCCGCGCAAGCGCGCTGTGGTTGAGGCAAGCCTCGGGCTTGCGCGCAAGCTAAATTTGGGCGTCGTCGCCGAAGGTGTTGAGAACGTCGACGAATGGCAGATGCTGGCCGATCTCGGCTGCACGTTTGCGCAGGGATATCTGATCAGCCGCCCAATAGCCGGAGACCAGCTTTCTGACGTAGTCGCCCATTGGCGCCGACCGCAGGGCTGAGCGCGAGGGCGATTTTTACGAGCGTTCTGTTTGCAAGGAAACTGTAGGCGGAGCCATGAAGCAGTCGCGCCCGAATGTGCATTGCGAGATTTCTGTTTCCCCGGAAACGGTAGGCGTTGCAATGAGTCGCACTCTCCTGATCGTCAGTGCGAAGCGCCGCAGGCGCTGTGGCAATCCAGCTCGTGCTCTGCCGCCTCGTCTATGCTTTTTCGCACGGTTTCGCCCGCCTCGGCGGCCGCTGAGGCCGACGAAACCCTGCGAGGAGCAATCCTCTAGTGCGGCAAAGCAAGAGCGGGATTGTCATGGCCGATGAAGCCGGCCTCGCAAAGATGATTGTCCGGGGTGACGGTTCAAGGCACTGCAAACAGCAATAGAAATCTCGCAATGACGCGCTCTTGGTTGCAGGCAATCAAAAACTTACGCTATGAGTTCATCGAGAGGATCAGCTGATCGTGCGTGGTCTTGACCAACGACTGAGTATTCGCGTGCAGCTGCTGGCTATTTTTGGCCTGCTGCTGGTGACTTTGGTCGGAATTCTGCTGCTCGATGAGTTCAGCCAGACCCGCACACGCGCCGCGCTTGGGCATCTCAAGAGTCAATCGCTGGAAGGCCTGCGCCGTTCGGTAGCGGTGTCTGATGCCTATGGCGTCGATGTCGTGGATACCGTATTCAAGCTGCGCAACGGCCTGATCGGATGGGAGCAGGCACAGTCGGTAGTCGAGCGCGCCACGCTGCGTATCGAGCTGCATTGGAAAGACCTGCTCCAGCTTGATCGATCGCCCGAGCAGCAGCAGCTTTTCAGCCAGGCGGCAGAGGCGCGCGTGGACGCTGATCGCGCGGTTGATCACGTGCGCGAGATTCTGGACGCGCGCGACATGACTGCGCTGGGCAGGTTTGCCGATGTCGAGCTGTTTCCAGCGATTGATCCGCTCTCGACCCGTCTGCGTCACTTGGCCGATCTTGAGTTGATTCGTGCCGAATCTTTGGTGCGCGCTGAAACGACGCATATGCAGCGCGTTAGCGCAGTGCGGATCGCCGCTAGCGCGCTCACCTTGCTGCTGGTGGGGCTAGTCGGCCGCAATATCGTGCGCAATATCTATCGCGGCGTTGAGAGTCTTGTTCGCCTAGCGAACGCCACGCGACGACGCGAGCTCAGCGCCGCGCCGCGCTATGTGCCGCGCGGCGAGCTGGGCGAAGTGATGGCCGCATTCATGGCGATGCGCCGCGAAGTGGAGGAGCACGAGGCCGAACTCGAAGCTACGCTCGAAGACATTCAGCGCGTACAGCGCACGCTGCAAGAGCGCGATCTGTTTCAGCGCTCTCTGCTATCGGCCGCGCGCATCGCCATCATGGCCTTTGATGCCGAAGGTCGATTTACGCACGTCAATCCCTTTGTGGAGGAGTTGCTTGGCTACTCGCCTGAAGAGTTGGTCGGTAGGCTCAGCGCATCCGCCGATACAGCGACCTCAGAGCAGCGCTCACCGAGCATCATCGAACCATCGGAAATTGAAACGCTTGCGCGCGAGCTGAGCGTGGCCTTAAACCGCCCGGTGCCGGCCAACTGGCGTGCGCTGTTGACCATGGCTGAGGCGGGTTGGCCGCCGCGCGAGTTTGGCGTGCGCCGCAAGGACGGTTCTGTAGTGCCGGTTTTAATCGCGATGTCGACCATCTCTGACGCTGAAGGCCAGCTGCTTGGCTTGCTTAGCGTCGGCACTGATCTCACTGCGCTAAAGCACTTGGAACTAGAGCTGCGCGCCAGTGAGCAGCAGGCGCAGGCCGCAAGCCGCGCCAAGAGTGCGTTTCTGGCGGCGATGAGCCACGAGATTCGCACCCCGATGATTGGCGTCACCGGCATGGTTGAAGTGCTAAGCCACACCCGGCTGGATGCCGAACAGCGGCGCGCGCTCAATGTCATTCAGCACTCGGCTGAAAGCCTGCTGCAAATCATTGGCGACATCCTCGATTTCTCCAAAATAGAGGCCGGACGTTTAGACCTTTCACCGAGCACCGTTTCACTGCGCAAGCTAGTGACTGGCGTGTCGTACAACTTCATGGATGCCGCGTCTGGAAAAGGGCTGCGTCTGCACGTCGATATCGATGACGCACTGGCGCGCGCGCATATTGCTGATCCGGCGAGACTGCGGCAGATCCTCGGCAATTTTGTTTCCAATGCGCTGAAGTTCACCGAGCGCGGCAGCATCAAGATTGCGGTCAAGTCACTGGGCGCTGAAGACGGCGATGAGCGTGTAGAAATCAGCGTTACCGACAGCGGAATTGGCATCTCTGAGGACGCGCAGCGAACCTTGTTTGAGCCATTCACCCAGGCGGAAGTAGACACCTCACGTCGCTATGGCGGCACTGGATTGGGCCTCACGATCTGTCGTCGGCTCGCCGATTTGATGGGCGGCAGCGTGAGCATGCGCAGCGTATTGGGCGAAGGCACCAGCATCCGGCTGACGCTGCTGCTGCCGGTTGGTAACGTCGATGAAGTGGACGGAGGCGAGGGCTACCAGGCGCTGCGCGCACCAGACTTTCAGCCGCGTCAGGTGCCCAGCGCCGGCGAAGCGGAGCGCCAGCGGACATTAGTTCTGCTAGTGGACGATCATCCGACAAATCGTCTTGTGCTGGCGCGACAGCTTGGGCTGGCAGGCTTTGCCTGCGAAACCGCCGAAGACGGCGAACAAGGCGTGGCGCGCTGGCGCGATGGGCGCTACGCGCTGGTGTTGACCGACGTGCACATGCCGAAGATGGACGGCTATGACCTGACCCGCGCCATCCGCGCCGAAGAAGCCAATCGCGGTATCCCGCGCACGCCCATCATTGCGATTACGGCTGCGGCAATGAAGGGCGAGTCAGAGCGCTGTATGGAAGCGGGCATGGATGATTTTCTGACCAAGCCGGTGACCATTCCCGTGCTGCTCGGACGGCTTCAGCATTGGTTGCCGCATGCGGTTGCGAAGGCGACAGGCGCGGCTTCTTCCGGAGCATCCGATGCCGACTCAATCCCCGTGCTTGATCGCGCGGTGTTGGCTGAAATTAGCGGCGGCAGCGCCGATGTTGAACGCGACGTGTTGATCGACTTTTTGGCGACGACGCGCGGCGATTTGGAGACGTTGATGAGCGCGCAACGCGCCGGTGATGCGGTCCGCGTCGGCCGCGAAGCGCACAAGATCAAGGGCGCCGGTCGGTTGGTCGGCGCGCTCGCTTTGTCCGCTGCAGCGGCCGTCGTTGAGGCCGCTGCGCGAACCGGCGACCTCGCCGGCTGTGAGCAAGGCACGGCGGAACTGTCTGAGGCGTTTGAGCGTTTGGTAAAGACCCGCCTCGTTGCCATCGCGCCCTAGTCGAGCAGGCACACCGCACACGTGGCTATCGACGCGTTTGTTCTCGTTCTGCTGCTGATTGCGCTCGGCAAACTGTGCGCCGCTCAGCGTCTACTGCCCGACAACGCCGCCGAGACGCTTAACAAGATTGCATTGACGATCTGCTTGCCTGCGGCCGTCTTGCGCTTCGCTTCGCAGCTGAAGTTTGAGCCTCAGCTATTGGGTCTGATTGCGATTCCGTGGCTGCTGCTGCTGGTCAGCGCGGCGCTGATTGCGCTCGCCGCCAAACTCCTCGCGCTGAGCGATGCGCAGCGCGCCGTGCTGCTGCTCTGCGTTCCGCTCGGCAACACCTCGTTTCTTGGCTATCCCTTGATTGAAGCCTTCCTCGGTCGCGAAGCCTTGCCCTATGCGGTCGCCTACGATCAGTTCGGCTCGTTCGTGATCCTCAGCAGCTGGGGACTTTGGGTGCTGGCGCGCTACGGCGGCGACCGCCCACCAACCGCGCGCATGATTGCCAGCAAGCTCATTCG
>JBBSIY010000309.1:0-4531 GCA_038257785.1 Lysobacterales bacterium | reverse complement strand
CCATTCCGACCAGCGCGTGGTGTGTCACGCGGAGGCTAGCGTCAGCAATCGCGAACTAGTGTCTGCTGATAGCGCGCTGCGCGATACCGACTACCTGCAGCTAGACCTGAACAACAGTGCCATCAAGGCGGTGCGCGGCACACTGCAGGCAGTCGCTACGCCGTAATTGCCGCGGGCCCCGATACTGACAAGGCGGCAGCTTCGTCCTCATAAAGCCACATATGACCAAGACTGAGGCCATCACGGACGAGCCATTCGCTGGCCCACTCCCGTCCGGTGATCCGGTCGAGTTGTTCAGCCTCGCTGGTTGGCCGGTGATGTCACTGACGCCCGCCAAGGGCGGTCTGGCGGTCATGGGTCTGGATCGCGCAAGCGGTGCGTTTGTGCCTCGCTATGACCTGTACACGTGTCTGCGCGAAGGATCGATAGATCTAGATTCGCTGGATATGCCGGCATTCCGCGCATTGGTTCGCCAATGGCGCGAAAGGTTGATGCAGGCGCACTGTGCCGTTGCGTCGGATTGGATCAGGACCGGCAATGGCGAGTTTCCGCTGCGAGGCGAGATCGCCGGCAGCGCAGCGCTGATTCGAGTCAACGACTTTCCGGCCGAACCGCTGTACTCAGTGCTCGTTGGCGGGCAGAACATCGGCAATCTCGACGATTGGCCAGCGTTATGGCGTCAGTTTGAAAGCAATTCTGATGCTTGCAGCGAATAAAGTGTGTTGGAGTGCAGCTGCTATCGGAGGGCGGACAGCCAATTCGCCAAGCGGGGTGCTACCTTTGACATCCCTACCTCAACCCAGTTGGAGAACCGCATGAACCTGCATATGAGCATCGCCCCGATCATCGCCCTTATCGCCGGCATTCTGATTTTGATCAAGCCGCGGCTGCTCAACTACATCGTGGCGATCTACCTCATTATCATTGGCGTGCTTGGGCTGGCGAACGCGTCCGGTGCGGTGTTTAGGTAGCGCTCCAAAACGGGTCGGCCGTGATCCGGGTGCGTTATGCCGCGCGCTCAGATCCGTAAAAAGTGTCGCCCTGCCTCAAGCCAGTGGTCTCGCATGGTGAAGAGTACCGGGTAGCATGCAGCGCGCAATTTTGAACCTGCGTCACAGCGTACTGCTGATTCACACAACGAGAAAACACTATGAAACAGATGCCCATTAGTCTGCCCACGCTCGCCGTCACCTCCACTTTTTTAATTGGCCACCCATCGTGGGCCACCAGTGCGCTGCCTGCTCCAGTCAGCGTAGGGTTCTCTAGCAATGGCGTGCCGATTTTTGCGAAGCGCGATACGGCCAATGTGAGCGGTGGCCTGCTCGCCCTGCATCAGGAATTTCAGGCCTATTCCGAGCAGGCTAGGAAGCGCGGTGCGTCCGCAGGCGGGTTTAAATCGCTCAATCCTGGGACCAGCATTATTGGCGACTCGGTTCTGATTGACACCGCCGCCTTCGCTGATCCAGACGTATTGGCCAATGATTTACGGGCGCTAGGTGCACAGCGCGTCACGGTATTTGGTCGCATGGTGTCGGCCCGACTACCGTTGACTGCGATTCCGCAGCTTTCGACTTTGTCGTCGCTGCAGGTCGCGCGTCTCTCTTACATGCAAAAACATGTGGGCGCAGTGACCAGTCAAGGCGACCCGGCGATGCGCTCTAACATCGCCCGTACTACGTTCGCCGTTGACGGCACCGGCATCAAAGTTGGGACGATATCGGACAGCTACGACTGTCTCGGAACCGCAGCGGCCGGCGTCGCTAGCGGCGATTTGCCGGTCGGTGTGACCGTGTTGGTCAACGGCGCTTGTCCGCAGTCTGACGAAGGTCGCGGGATGATGGAAATCGTCCACGATATCGCGCCGGGTGCCACGCTGTCGTTCAACTCGGCGGACGGCGGCCAGGCGGGTTTTGCGGCTGGCATTATTGCGCTCGCCAACGATGGCGCGACGGTCATTAATGACGACATCAGCTATCCCAATGAGCCGTTCTACCAAGATGGTGTGATTTCCCAAGCCATCAACACGGTGAAGGCGATGGGCGTGGCGTATTTCACGGCCTCGGGCAACGGCGCTCGCAAAGGCTACGAAGCCGCTTTTCGTCCGAGCGGTCAGACCGTCAACCTCGGCGTTGGGCCGCAGCAGGCACACGACTTTGATCCGGGTGCAGGCGTCGATATCTGCCAGCAAATCACCATTCCGGTCGGAAGCTCGGTTGGCTTCAGCTTTCAGTGGGATCAGCCATTCTTCTCGGTAAGTGGTGCCCCTGGCTCGCTCAGCGACATGGACATCATCTTGACCGATGCGTCCTGCAACACCGCCGCCGCGCCGTTGGCCACCGCAGTGGATTCGAACATCGGTGCAGACGCTATCGAGTTGCTCAACTACACCAACCCTGGTCCTGCTACGACCTTCGGCGTGGTGATCCTGCACTCTGCCGGCCCTTTCCCCGGCCTGATGAAGAATATCGATACTGCCGAAACCATCACCTTCGATGAGTTTGATACCAGGAGCGGCTCGTCGTATGGGCATCCGCTGGCGCAAGGCGGGCTAAGCGTCGCTGCTGCGTACTACGCGGATACACCTGCGTTTGGCACCACGCCTCCTGTGGTGGAAGGGTCATCGTCTGCCGGCGGCGGCGCCATCCTGTTCTCGACCAGTGGCGTGCGTCTTGTGACGCCGGAGCAGCGTCTGCAGCCCGCCATCACCGCCCCTGACGGCGGCGACACAAGCTTCTTCGGCGGCGACGATCCCGACGATACGGGCTTTCCAAACTTCTTCGGCACGTCGGCGGCTGCACCTCATGCCGCAGGTGTCGCTGCGCTGATGCGCCAGTTCAAGCCTAGCCTGACGCCCGACCTCATCTATACGGCATTGAAAGCCAGCGCGATCGACATGGATGACCCGAGCACGGTCGGTTTCGATACCGGATTTGACTTCAGCACCGGCGCCGGATTGATTCAAGCCGATGCCGCGCTGCGCCGGGTCGAAGAAAATATCTTTGCCAACGGCTTCGAACTAACGCCGTAAAGCCGCGTTCGATACGCACAAAGCGAGCGATTAACGGGGGTCAGGCTCTTTTGGGTCTGGCCCCTTCTTATGACTAGCGGCGTGGACTACTGTCCGCTTCTAGTGAGGCGAGACGGGCTGCGCAGCACGCAGTTCGCGCGACTGCCAGCCGTCGCCCTTCGATTGAAATTGGCGATTGCCGCTAGACGACCGCTTTTGAGTCCTACCCGACCGAAGGCTACCGTTCCTAGCTCGGCGCTATGGGCCGCTAAGCATTGGCTTCAGTGCAGCCGCATCCTTCAGCTGCATTAGCCCTGATGGCCGCGATTGATGGCCTGCACTGTCGCATGTCGCGCCGCCGCTGCTTGCTGGTCGCGAATGATCCTGCGCGACGCAGGGCGCTCATGACCGTGGTCTACCAGCCTGTGCTTTCTCGCGGAAGTGGATGGCGGCTTCGTGAGCGCGGCTAACAATGGCTGGCGTTTGGCACGCCCGAGGTACGCCGCGACGCAGATGCTTCAAGCGCTGAACAAAAAAAGAGGCCGCCAAATTGGCGGCCTCAAATTCGTGTCAAACAGCCTCGCTAACGAAGCTGCTGATGACTCGATTGATCAGCGGCGAATGGCTACCACTGCCGCTGCAGTCAGAATCAAGCCAAGAAGCAGCATGCCCAGCGTGCCAATACTCGGCACCTGTGTGGCAATCGGGAACGGCGCGCCGCCAAGGGTAGCGTTGCCAGAATTGTTGGCTGAGCTCGGATCACCGGTGCTGCTGGTGATGTTGGCGGTATTGCTGATCGGCCCAAACGCATTGACCGAGGTGACGATATTGCAAGCCACGTTGGCACCGTTGGCCAAGGTGCCGACGTTCCAAGTAAAGGTCTGTCCCGCAGCCATCGCGCCTGCGCAGGTCGTGGATACATAGGTCAGATTGGACGGCAGGACGTCGGTCACAACCACCGTGCTGGCACTGCCGGGGCCAGCATTGGACGCTGTCAGCGTGTAACTCACAGGCGAACCAATCACTAGCGGCGACGGAGCGGTGGCGCTCTTGGTGATCGACACGTCGGCATCAGCGATCACGCCGGTGCTGGGGGTCATTGCTGGTATAGGAGGTACAGCTTCGGCCTTTTCCTGGATGGAGCCCTTTCGGCCCTATCTGATTTTTCTTACGATTGGTATAGTGGCTTTTGCATGGTATCAGAAACTAAATAAGCCAAAGCCGAATACTGATTGTAGCTGTGAAGTGGAAGGGAAGAATTCTTTCATTCAGAGCAAAACTTTTTTGGGGATCATGACCGTGCTTGTTCTCCTTCTGATGACCTTTCCTTATTATTCCGAAACTGTGCTATCAGTTCCGTCTCCCTCCACTACGGTGTCTTTTAACGCACCGCTTCGGCAGGCCAGACTGGATATCCGCGGAATGACCTGCGCGGGCTGTGAAAGCAGCGTCACGCATGCTTTATCCAGCAAAAAAGGTGTGACGAAGGCAATCGCGAGTTATGAAGCAGGTTTGGCCCGGGTG
>JBBSIY010000308.1:0-4589 GCA_038257785.1 Lysobacterales bacterium | reverse complement strand
GCGCCGGTGCCGCCCTCGCCGCCGTCAACGACGATGAAGTCAGGCGTGATGCCGGTCGCGACCATGGCCTTGGCAATCGCGAACCACTCCCAGGGATGCCCAATCGCCAGCTTGAAACCGACTGGCTTGCCGCCCGAGAGCTGGCGCAGCTGATCGACGAACTCCAACAGCTGGCGCGGCGTCGAGAACGCCGAATGCGACGCGGGAGAATTGCACGCTACGCCGACCGGAATGCCGCGCGCTGCGGCAATTTCAGCCGATACTTTCGCGCCCGGCAGCACGCCGCTGTGTCCGGGCTTGGCACCCTGCGACAGCTTGATCTCGATCATCTTGACCTGCGGCAGCGCGGCATTCTCAACGAACCGCTCGATCGAAAAGCGTCCATCTTCCGTGCGACAGCCGAAGTAGCCGGAGCCAATTTCCCACACCAAGTCGCCGCCCGGCTCGCGGTGGTAGCGCGATATCGAACCCTCGCCGGTGTCGTGATAAAAGCCGCCACGCTTGGCGCCGTTATTCAGCGCCAGGATGGCGTTCGCCGATAGCGAACCAAAGCTCATCGCCGAAATGTTGAACACGCTTGCGCCGTATGGCTGCTTGCAGCGATCGCCGCCGATAGCGACGCGAAAATCATGCGACTCGATTTCGCGTGGCAGCATCGAATGGTTAATCCACTCGTAGTTTTCTTTGTAGACATCGAGCTGGGTGCCGAATGGCCGCTTGTCGAGGACGTTCTTGGCGCGCTGATAGACAATGGAGCGCTGCACCCGCGAGAACGGGTTCTCGTCGCTGTCTGCCTCGATGAAGTACTGGCGTATCTCCGGGCGAATCGCTTCAAACAAAAAGCGAAAGTGCGCGATCAGCGGGTAGTTGCGGCGAATCGCGCTATTCGGCTGATAGGCGTCCCATGCGCCAACAAGGCTCAGCGCCAAGAGCGGCACGGCGACCCATATCCACTGTGGCGAACCAATCCACGCGGCGATCAGCGCCAAAACGGTAAAGACGCAGCAGGCAATCCAGGCAAAGTAGCGCGTAGGCAACATTCAACAAGCTTCCAGAAGGTGGGGGACGTAACGAAAACAGGCGACCCGAAGCATACCGTCAGCGCTAGGCCAGCAGGCGCTCTGGCAGGCGCGACCAGCGCCGCTCATGGTGGATTACCGCCGCGCTAAACGCTGCCCTGTCGCCCACCACGGTGAGCGACGTGCGGCCTCGACTCAGGCCGGTGTATAGCCACTCGCGGGTCAGCAGGGGGGAATCGAGCGCCGGAAGCATCAGCACCATGCTTTCGAACTCGGATCCTTGCGCCTTATGCACGCTCATCGCATAGGATGTTTGGTGCGCCGGCAAGCTGTCCAAGCGCACCGCGCGCGGCGTATTGCCAGCGTCAGTGAACCACGCGCGCAGGTCGCCCAGGGCATCCGGCGCGACGACGCCCAAATCACCATTCCAGAGGTCCATACGCGGCGCGTTCTCGCGAACTAAAACCGGCTGGCCGTCGTAATGCGCAGACACCACGCGCTGACCAAAAAGCGCGATTTCCGCCGCCGCATTGAGGCCGGCGACGCCACGCGGCCCTTCTGCACCGGCGCACAGCACGCGAAACTTCAATAGCGCAGCAAGCCGGCTATCGATGTCGGCCGCACGAAGGCCGGCGAAGCCCGCTCGCCACATTTGTCGCCAGCGCTGACTCAGCGGATCGATGTCAGACCACTCCGCGCTGATCTGATGCGGACCGCGCTCCGGCTCCGCAGTCGCAAAACACCCTACAGCGGCGGTAGCGTCACCGCGCCTCACCGCCGATAGCAGTGTCGCGGTGGATGAGTCGGCCGAGAAACGATGCGGTCGGGTCAAGCCAAACGCGATCTGCCGGATCGGACTGGCTGACTCGCCCGCCGCCGCGCTGCCCGAATCCTGATGCTGTACCGCGAGCAAGTCTGCCAAAACGCGACCGCCACCCAGTGCCGGCAGCTGATCGGCATCGCCAAGCAGCACGAGACGCGCGGTGTTTGGAAGTGCGCGCAGCACGAGCAGCAGGATCGGCAAGTCAACCATCGATGCTTCATCCAGCAGCAGCACGTCAACCGGCAGTGGTCGCCGCAACCCGTGCCGCGGCTCAGCACGATAGGGATACACGCCCAGCAGCCGATGCAGCGTTTGTGCCTCGACGTCGGTTCCCTGCGGCGACATCGACTGCAATAGGCTTGAATGCTCGCGCAGGCTAGCCGTCAGTCGCGCGGCGGCTTTGCCCGTGGGCGCGGCGGCCGCCATTCGCAGCGACACGCGCGACACGCGCTGCAGATAGCTGAGAAGTCTGGCGGCCGTCCAAGTTTTGCCGGTTCCCGGCCCTCCAGTGAGCAAGGTCAGGCCGCAGCGTGCCGCGTGCTTCAGTGCGGCGCGTGTGGTCGCGTTCTCAGGCTGATCTGGCAACAGCTGATCAAGCGGATCGATCACCTCACCCGCGGTAGGATCAAAGCGACGCTGCGCGAGGGTCAATAGACGCTGCGCAACCTCGTGCTCAATCGTCCATAGCCGCCGCAGATACAGAAAGCCGAGTTCGATCACAAACGGTCGGCCTGCACTTGGATCACCGACGTTGGGATGTTTGCCGATGGCCTCGCGGATGGCCTCCGCATCAGGCGGCACGCCGCGCCATTCGCCCAGCGCCGAGCGGAAGATTTCGTCGTCAAGGGCGTCAAGCGGCAGTCCCGCATGACCTTGTCGCACGGCCCACGATGCCAGCGCCATGCCGGCAGCGGCGGCCCGATCGCCTGCTGAGAAACGCGTCGCCAGCGCGAGGTCAATCGACATCAGCGAACTCACGATTTCAGCGCTCCTTCGGCCCACGCATCTAGGGCGTCAATCACCTCAAATTCGGGCCGGTCTACAAACACGCCGTGCTCGCCGCTAGCATCCAAGCCGCGCATGTAGACGTAGCAAACGCCGCCGAAATCACGCGCGTAGTCATAGCGATCACCGAGTCGCGCGCGCAGGTGCCGATGAACCGCGAGCGTGTAAACCAAGTACTGCAGGTCGTAGCCCGATGCGCGAACGGCCGCAGACAGCGCGCCGTGTGTATATGCATCGAGACTCGCGCCGAGCTGATTGGTTTTGTAGTCAAGCACGTAGTAGCGACCTTGCCAGCGGACGGTCAAATCGATGAAGCCGCGCATGAATCCTGACAGCTGCTCAGAGGATGCAGAATCGACTCGTGCGTAGCGCGGCGCGCGCGCGATGGCTGCGAAAAAGGCATCCAGCGACGTAGCGTTGAGCGGAAAAAAGAACTCCAGCTCGGCGAGGCGATCAGCCGACGCCAGCGCACCCAGTCGCATGTCGTCTATCAGCGGCGCGCGGCACAGCGTGCCGATGCGTTCGCTCAAATACGCTTCCGCGTCGGCCCCGTAACCAAAGCGGAGACAGGCGGCAGCAACGGCTTCAGTGCCGATCGCATCTGGCCAACTCGCGAAGTCGATTACCTCTAAAGCGGCGTGTGCGCACTCGCCGAAACGCGTGCCGCCGACGCCAGCGGGCGCAGCGGCTGGTGCATCCGAATTCGACGCCATCGTGATGGCCGGGGCATCGTAATCCGGGCGATCGTGATCCGGGCGCTCCGCATCGGCTGATCCGCCTTGAGCGAACAAACCGGAATAGCTGTGGACGCGGCGCGTCGGCGTCAGGCTGCCGCTAAACGTACGCGGTGCGCTCAACTGGGCCGCGCTCAGAGGCGCAATCTGGCGTGCCTCAGATGCCGTCAGCGGAACAATCGTGATCGCAGCATTGGCGCGCTCGGCCCAGTTGCTCAGCCCGCGCTCGATCGTGGCAGCGCCTACTCCCAGGGCTAGGTCCTCGGGAACCAAGCCTTGCATGACGCATTGCCCATCGTCATTCAGCAGATACGCGAGCGGCGAGAACTGGCTATCGCGCCCGCGATCGCGCGAATTGTGCGTATCGCCCCACACGATCCAGCTGCGGACTTTAGCGCGCGTCAAAGCGACGTAGGTGAGGCGAACCGACTCTGCAAACTGCTCGCGCGCGTCCTCCTGTGCATGCGCTCGCCAGTCGGCACTGCCGGGGTCGCGGCGCAGCTCGCCATCGGAACCGTGCCAGCTGACGACGCGGCCGCTCGGCATCGCGTCTGGTTTGAGCACCTGCGCCGCGCCGGCCCACAAGAATGGCGCAAACACATAGTCAAACTGCAGGCCCTTGCTGCCATGCACGGTCATAAGCCGGACGCGCGCGCGGTCAGTTTCGGGCCGCAAGCGCTCTCCGTCCGATGGCTTGGCTGCGCGATCAGCTGACCGCGCGATGGCCTGCTGCATCCACTCAGCGAGGTCAGCCAGTTGCTCAATATGCACCCACTGCTCGCTCAATAGATCGAGCACGTGCAGCGTGTCAGCCAGCCAGCGACGACCCTCAGCGCGACGCAGCTGCGCACTTGCCGCAGCGGCAACCAGCGGCAGCAAGGCAGCTGCGGGGCCGCTGCGGGCGACACGTTTGCCTGCGCGCTCCAACGCATCAAGAGCCCGCTCGCGCGGCGCGGCAGCGGCGCCTTCTGCCGACAAGTCCTGCGCATCAAGATTGAACAGCGGGCT
>JBBSIY010000307.1:0-4606 GCA_038257785.1 Lysobacterales bacterium | reverse complement strand
TGGACGTGGCGCGGCTAGGCGCCGAGATGGCCGAGCGCGTTCAGCGCGCGCCAAAAATGTTTGAGCGCGCCGCCGTGGTGGTCGATTTCGGCTACTTGAGCGCGTGCCCAAGTGTCGAGACTGCACGCAGCCTGCTGGCGGCGCTTCGCGATGCCGGCGTTCTGCCAGTCGCGCTGGCGTTCGGCACCACTGAAATCGAGCAGCTCGCGCGCAGCCTTGAGCTCCCGCTACTGGCCAAATTCCGTACTCAATACGAACCCTCATCTACGCCTGCCGAAATCGCTGACCCCGCTCCTGCCGTGCGCACCGATCCGGCTCCAGCGCCGGCAACCGTGGAAAAGCCAGCGGCCGCCGTCAGCATGTTGCACACGCAGCCGGTGCGCTCGGGCCAGCAGCTTTATGCAGCCGGACGTGACCTGACCCTGTGCACCGGCGTTGGTGCTGGCGCGGAAGTTATCGCCGACGGCTCCATACACATATACGGCGCGCTGCGCGGTCGCGCGCTGGCTGGCGCGCAGGGCGATGCTTCAGCGCGGATTTTCTGTCGCGAGTTTCATGCCGAGCTGGTCGCCATTGCCGGCCAATATCGGGTCATGGAAGAGCTGCCAGATGAGCTGCGCGGGCGGGCGGTGCAAATATGGCTAGACGACGGCAAGCTGCGGCTTGAAGAGATTGGCTCATAGCGCGTGCAACCTGACGAAACGCTGCAACACTAAACACATCAAATCGCATCTGGAGAGCATCACATTGGCTGAGATTATCGTCGTCACGTCCGGCAAGGGTGGAGTCGGCAAGACCACCACCAGCGCTAGCCTAGCCTGCGGCCTGGCCCGCACCGGCAAGCGGGTTGCCGTCATCGACTTCGACGTCGGCCTGCGCAACCTCGACCTGATCATGGGCTGCGAGCGTCGCGTGGTGTTCGATTTCGTCAACGTGATTCAGGGCGAGGCCTCGCTCAAGCAGGCGCTAATCCGCGACAAGCGCATCCCTACGCTGCACGTATTGGCGGCGTCGCAAACCCGCGACAAAGACGCGTTGACCAAGGAAGGCGTGGAGAAGGTGCTCAACGACCTGAGCGAAGACGGCTTCGACTACATCATTTGCGACTCACCGGCGGGTATCGAACGCGGTGCGTATCTGGCGATGTATTTCGCTGATCGCGCGGTGGTGGTCGTTAACCCGGAAGTATCATCAGTGCGCGATTCCGACCGAATCCTCGGTCTGCTGGCGTCTAAAACGCGGCGCGCTGAACAAGGCACCCGGGTTGAAGAGTTTTTGCTGCTGACGCGCTACAGTCCGCAGCGCGTAGCCGCCGGCGAGATGCTGTCGATCACCGACGTTGAGGAAGTCCTCGGCCTAAAGACCATTGGCGTGATTCCCGAGTCCCCGGATGTGCTGAATGCCTCGAACAAGGGCGAGCCGGTGGTGCTTGATGTCGAGTCGCTGGCCGGCCAGGCCTACGTAGACGCCGTTGCCCGCCTACAGGGTGAGGACCGACCCATGCGCTTCACGACTGTTGAGCGCAAGGGCTTCTTCTCGAAGATCTTCGGAGGCTGACACCGTGAGCTTGTTTGACTTCCTGCGCCCAAAAAAGAACACCGCTAACATCGCCAAAGAACGCCTGCGCATTATTGTTGCGCAAGAGCGCACCAATCGCGGCGGCCCTGACTATCTGCCCGAGCTACAGCGCGAGCTGCTCGCCATCATTAAGAAATACGTCAACGTCGACGCCGACTCGGTGAAAGTCGAAATGGCCAAAGACGGCGATCATGACGTGCTCGATATTTCGGTCTCACTGCCTGAGCACAACCTCGCGAAGTAGGCGATGGCTGGGCTACCCGAGCAAAGCGCGCCAATCGTGGGCGACCATCCCACCGGCTCGATGACCGAGTCGGTGAACGTGCTGCGCATGGCCGATATTGGCTGGACTGATGCAGCCGCGCTGCTAGATCGGTTTGGCCTCACGCTCGAGCAGGTTGACGATGGTCAGCCTATCCCTGGTAGTTTTTGGGGTGACGACGAAGCGGGCGTTATCGGCGAGCGTGTTTACGCCCGCCTCGATACACCGGTCCACTCGCTGCTGCATGAGGCTGGCCACCTTATCGTGCTGCCGGATGATCGCCGTCGAGCAGTGCACACCAATGCCACCGACTCGGACATCGAGGAAGACGCCACCTGCTATTTGCAGATTGTGCTGGCCGACGCGCTGATTGGGGTCGGCCGCAAGCGGCTGATGGCCGACATGGATGCATGGGGCTACAGCTTTCGCCTTGGCAGCACGTCCGCCTGGTTAGCTCATGACGCGGATGACGCGCGACACTGGCTAACGTCGCGCGGACTGCTGACTTCAGATGGGCAGGTGCGCGCGTTGCTTGCGCCGGACCTCGCCGCCGTCTAGCCTCCTCAGCTCACGCGCCACTGCTGGCGCAAATGATCGGAGGGGTCCATTGAAAACGCATCGCATCCTGTTGCCGCTGGCAATTGCCGCCGCTTTGTCGGCCTGTGGCAGCGCGCCGGAAGCGCCGCCTGCCGCCACCACCGCCAGTGAAGCACCAGAAAAGTCGGCTGATCAGCTGGTCACGGAAGTCAACGCGGCTATCAAGAAACAGACGCCAGAGATCACCGCAGCTGACTGGCTGGCGTCCACCTATATCAACGACGAGAGCGCGCGCGTATCGGCGTCGGCCAACGAGCGCTGGCTGACCATGCTGAATGGCTTTATCGAGCAAGCGGCTAAATTTGATGGCGAAACCCTGTCGCCCGAAACCGCTCGCGCGCTGGCCTTACTGAAGACCAGCAGCGCGAATCCCGCGCCGCGCGATCCGGTAAAGCTGGCGGAGCTAACTCAGCTGCGCACGAAGTTGGAAGGCACCTACGGCGCTGGCAAATACTGCAAGGACGCCAACGATCCAGCGACCTGTCGCGACATCGGCCAGCTGTCAGAGGTACTGGCCAAGAATCGTGACTACGACGCCCAGCTAGACGCATGGCAAGGCTGGCATTCGGTGTCGCCCCCGATGCGCGCGGACTATCAGCGCTTCGCTGAGCTGGTCAATGAAGGCGCAAAAGAAATTGGTTTCAGCGACGCTGGCGAGCTGTGGCGTTCGGGCTATGACATGAGCCCAGCCGAGGTCGTCGTCGAAGCCGACCGCCTGTGGGGTCAGGTGCAGCCGCTATACGAGCAGCTGCAGTGCTACACCCGCGGCAAGCTTGAGGAAAAATACGGCGCGCAGGGGTCGGTCGATGGCAAGCTTCCGGCACACCTCATGGGCAACCTGTGGCAGCAAGACTGGGCAAATCTGTGGGACTTCCTTGAGCCCTATCCGGGCGAAGGCAGCCTTGATGTTTCATCGGTGCTGCAGCAACAGCGCGATGCCTTGTATCGCAGCGAGCTGGGCAAGCTAGGCGGCGCGCCTGGGCCCACCGAGATCGTGCAGGCCGGCGTCAATGCCGACCTGGCGCAAGCCAAATCGATGACGAAACTCGCCGAAGGGTTCTACACCTCGCTAGGCATGCCGGCACTGCCGGAGGACTTCTACACCAAGTCGCAGCTGGTTCAGCCGCGTGATCGCGATGTGGTTTGCCACGCCAGCGCATGGCCGATGGATACCGAAGGCTCGGTGCGCATCAAGATGTGCATCACGCCGACGGAAGAAGAGCTGACCACCATCTATCACGAGCTCGGCCACATCTATTACTACCTAGCTTATAAAGACGGCGCGCCGATTTTCCAAAATGGCGCGCACGATGGTTTCCATGAGGCAATCGGCGACACTATTGTGCTGTCAATGACGCCGCAGTACATGGCCTCGATTGGTCTGGTCGACAACCCGAAGGTGAGCGACAAAGCCACCATAAACGAGCAGATGAAAATGGCGCTGGGCAAGGTCGCCTTTATGCCGTTCGGCTTGCTGATCGACCGCTGGCGCTGGGGTGTGTTTGATGGCTCGATCACGCCGGAGAACTACAACAAGGCATGGTGGGATCTGAAAGCCAAATACCAAGGCGTTGCGCCAGCCACGCCGCGCGGTGAGGAGTTCTTCGACGCCGGCGCGAAGTATCACGTGCCTGGCAACACGCCTTATACACGCTACTTCTTTTCGCACATCCTGCAGTTCCAGTTCTACAAATCGCTTTGCGACGCGTCAGGCCACACGGGCCCGCTGCACACCTGCAGCTTTGCCGGCAACGCCGAAGCCGGCCGCCGCTATTGGGCAATGCTGCAAAAAGGCGCTAGCCAGCCATGGCAGAAGACGATGAACGAGTTGACAGGTGGCGAAACAATGGACGCGTCCGCCGTGCTTGAGTACTTCGCACCGTTGCAAACGTGGCTGAAAGAACAGAACGGGGGGAAGACGTGCGGGTACTGATCTAACTCTTCAGGTGACTACCTGTGTTTCGCTGCAGACGGTTGGGAGTGGCGTGACGGCGCACACCCTCCAACCGTCTTTGCGAGGCCGGCTTCATCGGCTGTGGCAATCCAGCTTTCGCGGTACGGCTTTGCGGCTTTGCGGCTTTGCGCCTTTGCGCCTTTGCCGCTTTGTAGGTAGTTCCTCGCAGGGTTTCGTCGGCCTCAGCGGCCGCCAAGTCACTTTTCTTTGAGTCG
>JBBSIY010000306.1:0-4653 GCA_038257785.1 Lysobacterales bacterium | reverse complement strand
TACATGGAGCACCTGATCGTCGCTCTGCACAGCCATGCATTTCTGTGTGTTTGTTTGTTGCTGGTGGTGGGACTAAGCGAACTGCGGGAACTGCTGGTGTCTGGCTTTCTGCACAGCATTTTCACCGGCGCTGAACGCCTGCTGCTGGTATGGATGCCGGTATATCTCTGGCTGGTGCTAAAGCGCGTTTACCGACAGGGGTGGTTCTTCACTAGTCTGAAGTTCTGCATCGTTGGCCTCGCTTACTTGGTGCTGCTGTCGTTCGCCGCGTTGTTCAATCTGGCTTTCAACCTGGTAGCGATGTAGTTGCTAGCGATGTAGATCGCTGACGAAAGTTGAGGACGACCTCAGCGCATGCTGAGACGCTGTTTCAGCCAATCTGCGCGCGCAGTTTCGGACTGCGCGAGTAACTCCACGCGTAGGGCTTCGCGCTGCCAAGGCGGCAGGCGGTGGGTGAGTAGACGCAGGTCGCTTTGCGCGGTGTCAGAAAGCGCGTTGAGCATGCTCATGGTGGCGGCGTACTCGTCCAACGGTACAAATGCGAACAGCTCCCTGGCGAGGTCGTTTTGCTGCTGGACGATGGCGGGCAACAGCGCGCGCCGCTGCGGCGGGGACAAGGCCTCAAATTGATCATCAAGCGCACGGCGCGCGGCTGCGTCGAGCGCGGAATAGGCACTTTGTTGCCGCAGGATGATGAGTTGGGTAGCGGTATCCAGCCCCATCCAATGTGGGAGGTTAAGTCTTAGCGCCGCGTGTTCGGCCGCGCTTTGCGCCTGCCATATGGCGTATCGATCAAGCAGCGCTGCGCGCTCAGCGGGCGTCAGCTGTCGCCACGAAGCGGCACGATCGAGTGAGCCGGTCAGCCGGCGACTGTTGGGCGTCCGGATGGCGGGCATATTGGCGGGTCGACTGCTGTCATCTTCAGCACGCTGCGGCGACACTTCATCGCGCTGCATTAGCCAAATGTAGAAATCCAGACGCGGCAGCAGGGCCAGATGGAGCTCACTGTCGATGATCGCCAGTTCGCTGTCGGGCAGTGCCAACAGCAGCGCGGCAGGATCAATGACGCGTGCGGACTCTTGCGCTGGCGACGTGTTCAGAGCTAGCCAGTCGTCGGCGACGAGACGCGCGATCCCAATAGCGGCCAGCACCGCCGCCAAGGCCAACCAGAGCCCCAGCCGGCGCGGGCTTGAGCGGCGTTCACGCGGCTCCGCAACCCAGGCGGGCGGGAGCGCAACCACTGCCTTGGCGGGTGCGCGCTGTAGACGTGCGGCGGCGGGTTCATGCGCATGCAGCCAATGGGTCAGCACGCGCAGCCAGTCGCTGTCGGCGCGTCCGTCGGCAATGCGCTGGCGAAGTTCAATGACCGCGTGTGCCAGATGTGCGGCGGCGCGCGTTTCGGGTTCATCTAGGACCTGCGCGATGGCCGATGGCGGCAGCGCCTCGCCAAGCCGCAGGAGAATAGCGGTGCGAGATTCCAGCGACAGCGCGGACAGTGCGTTGGCGATGGGATCAGCGGTGATTGCGGCACGCGCAAGTGGCGCTAGTTCGACGTACAGCGCATGCCAAAACTGAACCTGGTCGTCACTGCGGCCCGTGCAGCGACGCTGCGCGTGGGTGACCGCGCGGGCTGCCGGCAAGGCGTCCATGCCGGCCAACTCTGCATGCATCCGCGCACGCTGTAAGGCGGGCAGCGGTAGGCCGTGATGCAGGACGGCAGAGTTGGGTTTCGGTGTGTCAGGTGCCATCGGTTGGGCGAGTTGGGCAGATGAAGCACCATTGTGGCGCGCCCGTGCGCCTGCGTGCATCGATGGGCACTTTCGAGTCGGGGCCGATCTGCCGTTTTGGCACTTTTCGTACCCCAAAATACCACTTGACAGCGACCGCAATCGGCTCTCTCCCGCGCTACGCAAGGCTGCGCCGCGATTTAGTTGTGCACAGCGGCAAAGACACCCGCTAGTCAACCCCGGCCTCCGACTTCAAATCGTCACAGTGGGCAGTGCCACTTCTATAACTATTTGATTTTTATGAATTATGACGGAATGGTCATTTCTTCACCAAGACGCCTCAAAGCCACGGCGCAGCGGCTCCGCAGGCTTTTGCAAGTGCGGTCTTCCACAGTGTTATCCACAGGCAATGTGGATAAACCATAAAAGACTTTCGCAACCGTGAGTTACCGTTGGTTCGTGTACTTCGCGTGAGAAATGCGACGCAAGTCACCAAGCTGCGCCTGCGGTGGCCTCGTTACACTCTCCGCAATGCCGCCTACCGTCCTCCGTGTTGCCCTACCGCTGCCGCATCCCGGGCTGTTTGACTACCTGCCGCAGTCCCCAAGTGACCTGCTCGACGCGGTCGGTGCGCGCGTGTCTGTGCCATTTCGGTCACGCGAGCTGGTGGGAGTGGTGGTCGAGGTGGGTGCTGCTGAATCTGCCCCCGACCGCCTGCGCACCATCGTGCAGCGCATTGACGCTGCGCCACTCCTGACCGGCGAACTGTTCGATAGCCTGCGCCGCGCCGCGCGCTACTACCATGCACCACTGGGTGAGCTGCTCGCCACAGCGCTGCCAGCGCTGCTGCGCGCTGGCGAGCCCTTGCCGTCGACACAGGCGTTTACGTGGCAGCTGACTGAGCAAGGCCGCACAGAGCGCGATCGCTTGCGCGCGGGCGGCAGGCCGCGCCAGCTTGCCGACTGTCTACTCGCGGGTGCAGTGAGCGAGCCAATGCTGGCCGACCACATGCCTGAGTGGCGCAGTGCGGCGCGCGCCCTGCTTAGCCGCGGCCTAGTCGAGCGCATTGAATCCCGCGCGCGGGCAGGTGCCACGTCGCCGCAGCGCGGGCCACGTTTGCACGACGAGCAGCAGCGCGCCGCGGATGCCATCGTCCACGCACTGGGTAGTTTCCAGCCGTTTTTGCTCGACGGCGTGACCGGCAGCGGTAAGACCGAGGTTTACTTGAGCGCCATACAGGCCTGCCTGCAACGCGGCCAGCAAGCGCTGGTACTGGTGCCGGAAATTGGCCTTACGCCGCAAATGCTGCGGCGTTTTCGTGAGCGCTTAAGTGTTGGAGTAGACGGTGTCGAGGTACACAGCCTTCATTCGGGGCTGGGTGATGGCGCGCGCGCCAAAGTTTGGGCTTCAATGCTGCGGGGCGAGGCTAGGGTGCTGGTGGGGACGCGCTCGGCCGTGTTCTGCCCGCTGCCGCAGGCCGGCCTCATTGTGGTTGATGAAGAACACGACGGATCGTTCAAACAGCAAGATGGCGTGCGCTACTCGGCGCGTGATCTTGCTCTGCTGCGCGGTCAGGCGCTGGGTGTACCTGTCGTGCTGGGCAGCGCAACGCCGGCGCTGGAATCGCTTGCCGCAGTGGCAGCCAACCGCTATCAGCATCTGCGTTTAACCCACCGCGCTGGCGGTGCCGTTGCGCCGGCCGTGCGCGTGGTGGATGTGCGTCGGCAGGCACTGCAAAGTGGGCTATCGACTGAGCTACTGGCGGCCATCGGCAATTGCCTCGCGCGCGGCGAGCAAGCGCTAATTTTTCGCAATCGACGCGGCTATGCGCCGGTACTTCTATGCCACGACTGCGGCTACAGCGCGCAGTGCGCCCACTGCGACGCACCGATGACTGTACATGCACGCGGGCGACGGCTGATATGCCATCACTGCGGCAGTCAGACGTACACCCCAAAGGCATGTCCGGACTGCGGCAGTTTGGCGCTGCAGCCGCAAGGTGTCGGCACTGAACGGCTGGAAGAGGCGCTGGCCAGCGCATTCCCTAACGTGCCGTGCATTCGCGTAGATCGCGAAACCACGCGCCGTCGCGATGCATTGGACGGCATGCTGCAGCAGCTCGGTAGCGGCCCCGGAATTCTGGTCGGCACGCAAATGCTGGCCAAAGGCCACGATCTTCCGGGCCTAAGCTTAGTCGGTGTGGTCGGTGTGGACGAAGGTCTGCACAGCGCCGATTTTCGCGCAGGCGAGCGGCTTGCGCAGCTGCTGATTCAGGTCTCCGGTCGCGCCGGTCGCGCCACCCGGCCGGGAACCGTCGTGCTGCAAACGCACCATCCTCAGCACCCGCTGCTGCTGACCTTGGTCGGCGGTGGCTATGCCGCGTTTGCCGCCGTTGAACTGGCAGAGCGCGAAGCCGCGAGTTTTCCACCGTATGCCCATCTCGCGCTGCTGCGGGCGGAGGCTATCGATGAGGTGCCGCTGCGCGAGTTTCTGCAGGCGGCACGCGACGCGGCGACTGCTTGCTTGCGGGCGGCGGGTGTCGAGCTCAACGGCCCACTGCCCGCGCCAATGCTGCGTCGAGCAGGTCGAATCCGCTGGCAGCTGCTACTAAGTGCCAGCCGACGGCCAGCCCTGCACGCGCTGCTAAACGAATGGCTGCCGCAGATCTACGCGCTCAAGTCCGCAAAAAAAGTGCGCTGGTCGCTAGATGTCGATCCACTCGATTTGTATTGAGTTTGCATCTGCATCCAAACAAAAAGCCTGCGGTGGGTGTCGGACTGTTTGTCACTACTCGCTTTATTTGTCGCGTACAGCGATTGCGCTGCTGACACGCGGCTGCTGGATTTTGCCCGTCCGGTAGCAATCGACAACGTGCGTTAGTGCGCATCATTTCCCGCTATGAGGGTCGTTGCCCGCCAAGGCCGCT
>JBBSIY010000305.1:0-4654 GCA_038257785.1 Lysobacterales bacterium | reverse complement strand
CCAAGGAACACGATGATGCGCACATCAGGAACGCCTTTGTAGCTGACCTGATCGAACACTGGATCAAACTGCACGCAGTACTCGACCAGCAGATGATCGGGATGACCACCGAGTGAAAATAGACCCGACAGTCCATTCGAGAGATGGTGCTCAAACTCCTCTCGCGCCATCAGGTGCCCGTTCGATCGCCGGTACCTATCGCCGCGCCGGCCAGAAATAACCAAGATGCCGTCACCGCCCGAGCCGTGCGCTGGCTTGACCACAAACTGCTCGTGCTTTTCGAGCTTGGCGTGGAGCTCGGCGATTTCATGCTCTTCGCGAACCAGCGCGAACAGCTCAGGCACCGGCAAGCCCGCGGCGATTGCCAGCTGCTTGGTGATCCACTTGTCATCGACGCGCGGATAGAACTTGCGTTGGTTGTAGAGCAGCACATAGTCGGCGTTGCGCTGACCGATGCCGATCAGACCAACCTTGCGCAGGTTCTTGGCGATGGTGAACGGATTGAGCATGATGATCAGCGCACCGAGGTGTCGTCAGTTGGCGGTTTCGGTGTGTCGTTGTCGCCGCTTGCGACATCGGTCGCGGGTTCGGCGCTCTCAGCTTGTGCTGCCAGAGGCGCCGGTCCATTCATCGTCGCTGCTGCTGCGGTTTCACGCGCCAGCGCGCGAAAGCGGAACAACTCGGTTAAACGATAGCCGGAGTAGCGGCCGAGCAGCAGGATCAAAGCGAGCAAGATGAGCAACACCTCGGGGAACACGAACACGATGTGCTCAAGGCGGTCCCATCCCATCACGATATTGGCGAGCGCAGCGACCAGCAGCGTGCCCAGGCCCTCTTTCAGCGCGTGTCCGGCACCGCGCTCCTCCCAGGCAATCGACATGCGCTCAATCGTCATCGCCATGATCACCATCGGGAACAAAGCAACCGACAGTCCGACCTCGATATTGAGCTGATTCGACAGCACCGACACCAGCGCCATCAGCATCACGACGATGGTCAGCACGGCAGCCAATCGCGGCACCAGCAGTAGGCGTAATCGCTCGAGGTAGAAACGCACCAACAGGCCGGCACCCACCACCAGCACGAACAGCGCGACGCCGGCGATCACACCGGTGTCGCGGAACGCCAAGGCCACAAGCACCGGCATGAACGTGCCGTAGGTTTTAATGCCAACGATGTTACGCAGCAGCAGCATCATGAAGGCACCAATCGGCACCATCAGCAGTACGCGGTACACCTGCTGGTTTTGCAGCGGCAGACTGAGCAGGGAATAGCGCACCAAGTTAGCGTCTTGCACTTCTAGCCGTCGCTCAGCAATGGCCATTGCGTCAGCTAAATTGCGGCTGACGGTGAACGTGACGGTTGCGCGCGGCGTGTCGTCAACGCGCAGCACGGGCAGGCGGCTTTCGGTCCACAGAAACATATTCTCCGGCCAGCCTTCAGCAGCCGTGCGCAGATTGATAGTCAGCCATTCAGTGCCGTTGTGAACCTGCAGCCAGGGCAGCAGCTCGACATTCAGCTGTGTGTCGCCCAGTTCGAAGCCATGAATGACCTGCGCTGGGATATTGCGAGTGGCAAGCAGCGCAGCGATCAGCTGTGCGCGCTCTTCAGGTAGCTTGGCTGTGTCGGTGAGCAGCGAGACTTCTTCGCTGACCACCTCAGCATTGAATTGACGAACCAGTTCGCGGGCAAATGTGCCCACATCGGCCGAGCCTTCGCGCACTTGCTCCAGCAGCGCCTGCGCGGCGCTAGCGTGTGGCTCCGCCAGGACCGGCGGCTCCGCGACGCGCGGTTTGCTGTCGAACTGGGGCTCGTTGGTGTTACGAACGATCGTCGCGCGGTAATAGAGCACCTGCGAGCCGGTGGCGCGGCGAATCGCCCACTGCACTTCACGATTGCCGCGCCGCTCTTCTTCAAGCCGTGAGTAGTTTCGCGCGACAAAGCGCTCATCTAGCAGCGAGAAGCCTGGCGGCGTGGAAGGCAGCTGAAGGGTGACCGTGTTTGGCCCGCGACGCGGCTGATATTCGATCCGCGCCTGCACCGTCCAGACGTCGACTTCGGCAATCGGTTCAAGCGGGAACTGCAACACCTTCCATTTGTAAAAAATGGCCGTGGCGCCGCCGATGGCGAGCAGTAAAGCAAGTACAACAAGATGGGTCTTTTTCATGGACGGCTGCGTTTCCGCGGCTCCCCTTTCCGCGCGCAACGAAGGGTTGCGATCGCCGCAAGTATAGCGATTCGCTGCGGTCTGCCGATGCGGCTACCCATGACCGAACCGCTCTTGCACGCAGATGGCCGCGATAGACGCGGGCACGCTGGGGCGGAAAGCTCCAAGCGCAGGCGGTTAGGCAGCGCTATCGCCTTTATGTTACTGGCTTGAAAGTCGTGATCGCGAACATGCTTGAGACGCGACAGAGACGGGGCCGCCCGCGCGCTGGGCGTCAATGGCGCTCAGCGCGGTTCGGCTGCCGACAGTGGCTCGCTCTTGGCTGCCCGAATGGTTGCTCCCACCATGCTCGAACCGCGATCAACATGTGCCGCGACTACACGTCGAGGTTTGCCACCTTGAGCGCGTTGGTTTCAATGAAATTGCGCCGCGGTTCGACTACATCGCCCATCAGCGTTGAAAAAATCTCGTCCGCTGCGACAGCGTCTTCAATGCGCACCTTGAGCATGCGGCGGGTTTCCGGATTGACCGTGGTTTCCCACAGCTGTTCAGGGTTCATTTCGCCGAGGCCTTTGAAGCGCTGGATGGTGCGGCCGCGCTTGGCCTCGTCCATCAACCAAGCGTGCGCCTGTTCGAAGCTACTGATCGCCTGACTACGGCCACCGCGCTCGATTCGCGCGCCGGTCTGGATCAAATCTGCGATTTGGTTGGCGGCCTCGATGATGGGTCGCAGCTCGCCCGATCCAAACAGGGTGGCAGGCAGCGATTGGGTGACAACGAGCCCGTGATGCTGACGCTCAATCAGCAAGCCACCCGGCTGATCATCGTCAGACGCTTGCGCGCTCACCTGATAGCGCGGCGCACCAAGACCGGCAGCGCGCAGCTTGCCTTCCAGCCGCGCCAGCCACGGGCTAAGCGCCGATATGTCGGCAAACTGCGCGGCTGTCAACGACGGCAGATCGATCAGCGCGTCGAGCACGCGGGTGTCGAAGCGATGCCCCAGCCGGCGCACGGCGTCGCTGGCGGCGCTGAACGCGATCATTAGCGACTCCAGCGCGGGGCCGCTGATCGGCGGAGTTTCCGGCGCGTAGTGAAGCGCAGCCCCGTCCACAGCATGATTGATCAAATATGCGCTAAGTGCTTGATCATCCTTGATATATTGCTCGTTTTTGCCCTGCTTTATCTTGTATAGCGGCGGCAATCCGATGTAGATGTGGCCGCGCTCGATGAGCTCAGGCATCTGCCGATAGAAGAACGTTAGCAGCAGCGTCCGAATATGCGACCCGTCAACGTCGGCGTCGGTCATGATGATGATGCGGTGGTAGCGCAGCTTGTCCGGATTGTACTCGTCCTTGCCGATGCCGCAGCCGAGCGCGGTGATCAACGTGCCGACTTCGGCTGAGGCCAGCATGCGGTCAAACCGCGCGCGCTCGACGTTGAGAATCTTACCTTTGAGCGGCAAGATGGCCTGGGTTTTACGATTGCGGCCCTGCTTAGCCGAGCCGCCGGCAGAGTCACCCTCGACGATGAACAGCTCTGACAAAGCTGGGTCTTTTTCCTGGCAGTCGGCCAGCTTTCCAGGCAGACCCGCGATGTCCAAAGCGCCTTTGCGGCGTGTCATATCGCGGGCTTTGCGCGCGGCTTCGCGGGCGCGAGCGGCGTCGACAACCTTGCCGGTGATCGCCCGCGCCTCGTTCGGGTGTTCCTGCAGAAATTCTTCCAGCTTGCGGCTAACGATGCCTTCAACGGCCGGCTTAACTTCAGAGCTGACCAGTTTTTCTTTGGTTTGTGATGAGAAGCTGGGGTCAGGCACCTTCACCGAGAGCACCGCAATCATGCCCTCGCGCATGTCGTCGCCGGCCATGGTGACCTTGGCCTGCTTGAGCAAGCCGGATTTTTCGATGTAGCTTCCCAAGGTGCGCGTCAGCGCCGCTCGAAATCCCGCCAAGTGCGTGCCGCCGTCTTTCTGCGGGATGTTGTTGGTGAAGCAGAACATCGTCTCCTGATAGGAGTCCGTCCACTGCAGCGCGACATCCACGCTAATGCCGTTGACCTCTTGCCCCTGCAGCGAAATAACTGAGGCGTGCAGCGGCGTTTTCAAGGTCGCCAAATGCTCAACGAACGAAGCGATACCGCCTTCGTAGGCGAACAAATCCGTCTTGCCCTCACCGCGCTCGTCAATGAGTTCGATACGCACGCCTGAGTTTAGAAAGCTCAGCTCACGCAGCCGTTTGGCCAGAATGTCGTAGTGATATTCGGTATCGGTGAAGATCGCCACCGCTGGGCGGAACAGAATTCGGCTGCCGCGTTTGCTCGAAGGCGCGACGACGCGCAAGGGATAAACCGGTTCACCAAGCGCGTATTCCTGCTCGTGATGAAACCCATCTCGCCAAATATCGAGGCGCAGGTACTCCGATAGCGCGTTGACCACCGATACGCCCACGCCATGCAGTCCGCCAGACACTTTATAGCTGTTGTCGTCGAACT
>JBBSIY010000304.1:0-4656 GCA_038257785.1 Lysobacterales bacterium | reverse complement strand
CCAGAACACGGCGTAGAACTGACCGGCTTTCGCGCCACCCGCATCAAATGCAGAGGGTGCTGAAAGCATCGGCCCGAAGCCATCCGCTTGAACGTAGGCCCAGATCAACAGCGCGAGGCACATGCCAATCAGCAGCGGTGCCGCCCAAAGCTCCAGCCAGCGAATGGATTCGGTGCCGCGCGCAATGAACATCACATTCAGCGCCCAGAAGGCGATGAAGCAGACCGTCTGCCCCGCATCAATGCCGAGCACCGGCAGCGGATTGCCGACAATGGCGTTGCCGCTCAGCACGTTGGCGATGGCGTAGATCGCCGCGCCACCGACCCAGGTTTGAATGCCGAACCAACCGCAGGCCACGAGACCGCGCAGCAGTGCGGGCAGCTTCGCCCCGCGCGTTCCAAATGAGGCACGCAGCAAAACAGGAAACGGAATGCCGTGTTTGGTGCCGGCGTGGCCGATCAACAGCATCGGAATCAGCACGATGACGTTGGCGATCAAAATTGTCAGCACCGCCTGCGACCACGACATCCCCTCGCTGACGAGCCCCGCTGCCAACATGTAGGCCGGCACGCAGACCACCATGCCGATCCACAGCGCGGCGATGGCCTTCCAATCCCAGGTGCGCTGGTCGATGGTGGTCGGCGCGAGATCTGCATTGAAAAGGTCCGGCGACTGATGCTGCGCGCCGTCGGCAAAGGTGAACTGCGGCAGGTGGCGGTTGCGGGTCATGCTGGTTCTTTCCGCATGGGATTGTTGGCGTGCGTGGTCCAATTCGAGAAGCTGCCGTCGTCGACGCGATCCATCGTGATGCAGTCCTCGACGGGACACACGTGCATGCACAAATTGCAGCCAACGCATTCGGCATCGACGACTTCAAAGAATCGAAGGCCGTTCTTCTCGCTGGTGATTGCCTGATGCGCGGTGTCTTCGCAGGCGATGTGGCAGAGGCCACACTTGATGCACTTGTCCTGATCGATGCGCGCTTTGATGTCGTAGTTGAGGTTGAGAAACTGCCAGTCGGTGACGTTCGGCACCGCCATGCCGACGACATCGTCGAGCGAAGCAAAGCCCTTGCTGTCCATCCAGTTCGACAGGCCGGCGATCATGTCGTCAACGATGCGGAACCCGTAGTGCATCGCGGCCGTGCAGACCTGCACCGAGCCCGCGCCCAGCGCAATAAACTCCGCTGCATCGCGCCATGTGCCAATGCCGCCTATCCCAGATATTGGCTTGCGATAGGTTTCTTTGTCGCGCGCGATTTCGGCGACCATATTGAGCGCGATGGGCTTCACCGCCGGACCGCAGTAGCCGCCGTGCGTGCCCTTGCCATCGACGGTTGGCGTCGGTGCCATCAGGTCGAGATCGACACTGACGATGGAATTAATCGTATTGATCAGCGAGACCGCATCGGCACCGCCGCGAAACGCCGCGCGCGCGGTGTGGCGAATATCGGTGATGTTCGGCGTTAGCTTGACGATGCACGGCAGCCGCGAATATTGCTTCACCCAGCGCGCGACCATCTCGACATACTCAGGCACCTGGCCTACTGCCGATCCCATGCCGCGCTCGGACATGCCGTGCGGGCAGCCGAAGTTCAGTTCAACCGCATCGGCACCGGTGTCTTCGACCATCGGCAGAATATTTTTCCACGACTCTTCGTCGCAGGGCACCATCAGCGACACGATCATGGCGCGGTCCGGCCAGTCGCGCTTGATCTGGCGGATTTCGGCGAGATTCACCGCCAGCGGGCGATCGGTAATCAGCTCGATATTGTTGAGCCCAGCGATTCGCTGGCCCTTCAAGGTCACCGCGCCGTAGCGCGAACTGACATTGACCACCGGCGGGTCCATGCCGAGTGTTTTCCACACCACCCCACCCCAGCCGGCCTCAAACGCCCGGTTGACGTTGTAAGCCTTGTCAGTCGGCGGCGCAGAGGCCAGCCAGAACGGATTGGGCGAACGGATGCCGACGAAATTGGTTTGCAAATTGGCCATGTGGTTGCCTTTAGAGCGAGAAGCGTTCAACGCAAAGACGCGAAGGACGCAAAGGAGAGCAAGAGCGAGTTTCGAAAGAAATCACAGGCCTAGTACGACTCGCTTTATGCCGTCTTTCATTGTTGGAACTTGGAAGTTCAAAAGCATGCCTAAGCGCTTGCCGGAAAACCTGAGGTACGTGCGAAGCTGGGCGTCATGAATTGGCAAGAGTTGTTTTACCGCTTTGACCTCGACGACAACACATTCCGATACGAGCAGATCAATTCGGAAAGCATCGTCAAAGCGGAGTCCTTTGTATTCAATTGGCAAATGAATTTGTTGGCTCACCTCAACGCGCTTCAGCCTCAATTCGTACGCTAGCGCTGCTTCGTATGCGGACTCAAGAAGGCCGGGGCCAAGCTCTCGATGCACTTCGATTGCCGCTCCAATGATCAATCGCGAACATGCATTCTCTGCCAGCTCGACTCCGTCACTAGCCAGCCTCATCTCTGTGTCCTCGATTCGTTCCAACGCTCCCCCCATCGCAGGCTCCTGCTTCCCTTTGCGCCCTTTGCGTCTTTGCGTTAAACGCCTTTGACTTTGCTCTCAGCGAACATCAGATTGATCGACGCCGCTGCGCGTTTGCCATCTTCCACCGCTTGCACGGTTAGATCGACTTTGCCGCCGACGCAGTCGCCGCCCGCCCAGACTTTGGTTAGTGATGTGCGGGACTGGTCATCGACGTGGATGCGTCCGTTGCGCAGTTCCAAGGATGCCTCGCCATCGGTGCGTAGATCAGCATCATCGAAGGCTTGACCGATGGCGCGCAGTACCGTGTCGGCTGGGACGCTAAAGACCTCGCCGCTGCCGACCAGTCGGCCGGCTTCGTCCAGCTGCGTGTGCTCGAACTCGATGGCGCTCAGCTGGCCGTCGTCGGCAATGATCTGGTGTGGCTTGGCCCAGTGGATGACGGTGACGCCTTCATTCTTCGCAAACGCTTGTTCATGCGTGGTGGCACTCATCGATTCGGCACCGCGTCGATAAACCAGCGTGACGGTTTCAGCGCCAAGTCGGCGGCTTTGCACGGCTGCATCAATTGCCGTGTTGCCGCCACCGATCACCACGACGCGCCGACCAACCGCTATCCGCGTCAAGTCATCGGCCTGTCTTAGTTCGGCAATGAAATCGACCGCGTTGCGCACGCCATCTAGCGCGTCACCTTCAATCCCCAAGCTGTTGACTGCGCCTAGGCCAAGTCCGAGAAACACCGCGTCGAAGTCTTTGCGTAGCGCGCTCAAACTGAGCTGACTGCCGAGCGCTTGTTCGAAATGCAGGGTGATGCCGCCAATGGAGAGCAGCCATTCGATCTCGCGTTGCGCGTAGTCCGGGACTTTGTAGGCCGCGATGCCGTACTCGTTCAAGCCGCCGGGTTTCTCGCGCGCGTCAAACACCTCAACGCGATGCCCGTCGCGCGCCAATGCATGCGCACACGCAAGGCCCGCCGGGCCTGCGCCGACGACGGCGATACGCCGTCCGCTTTCAGGCTTGCGCTCGAACAGCTGCACGTTGTCACGTACGACCCAGTCAGTCGCGTAACGCTGCAGCGCGCCGATCTGAATCGCCGTGTCGCCTTCTTTATTTCGAACACAGTCGCCTTCGCACAGCACTTCGGTTGGGCAGACTCGAGCACAGCTGCCGCCGAAAATATTCGCCGACAAAATCTGTGTAGCCGCGCCGCGTTGATCTTCGGTGGCAATGCGGCGGATAAACCGCGGAATATCGATGCCCGTCGGGCAGGCCTTGATGCAGGGCGCGTCGTAGCAGTAGAAGCACCGATTGGCCTCAATCAACGCCGCCTGCTTGAGCAGCGCGGGCGCAACGTCAGAAAAATTGTGCGCCAGTTGCCCCGCTGATAGGCGTCCTGCAGCAACATCGGCTAGTGACTTACGTGTCATAGATGGTTCCTGTCGGTTCTTTCTACATCAAGCCAGAGCAAGAGCAAGAGCGTTCAACGCAAAGACGGAAAGGACGCAAAGGAGAGCAAGAAAGCAAGTTAGTTGGCGGGCAGTACTGGCGACTCGCTTCAGCTTTCGATATTCCGCGTGAGCAACTCCGCTTTTACTCTGCCATTCGTTCAACTGCTCTTGCTCTGCTTCACCTTTGCGTCCTTTGCGTCTTTGCGTTGAACGCTTTTGACCCTATGCGATTCTTATTCAATCCAATTACCCACCCGTCGGCATCACAAACTGCGCACCGGCGCGGATGCTGTTGGGCCAGCGTGTGGTGATGGCTTTTTGGCGGGTGTAGAAGCGCACGCCGTCGGGTCCGTAAACGTGGAGGTCACCGAATAGCGAGGCCTTCCAGCCGCCGAAGCTGTGAAATGCTGCGGGCACGGGGATAGGCACGTTGACGCCGACCATGCCGACTTGCACGCGATTGACGTAGTCCCGCGCCGCATCGCCGTCGCGAGTGAAGATGGCGGTGCCATTGCCGAACTCGTGTTCGTTGACCAGCGTCAGCGCGGCTTCGTAGGTTTCGGCACGCACAATGCACAGCACCGGCCCGAATATTTCTTCGCGATAGATCTTCATCTGCGGCGTCACGTGATCGAACAGCGTGGTGCCCAGGAAGTAGCCCTGCTCGTGCCCGGGGATGGACACGTTGCGGCCGTCGAGGGCGAGTG
>JBBSIY010000303.1:0-4672 GCA_038257785.1 Lysobacterales bacterium | reverse complement strand
TGGCCTTCGTCAAGCGCGTGCGCGAGAAGTCTGTACTTCATGTGATGGATTTGGAATCCGGCATCGCGCGCCCGCTGTGGGATGGTCTTAGCCATGACCAGCAGGAAGCGTGGGCGATTTTCGGCTCGTACTCGAACTTCCAATGGCTGCCAGATTCATCTGCGATGGTGATCTGGGCCAAGGGCGGACTGTGGCGCGTGGATGCCGAGAGCGGCGAGGCGAAAGCGATACCGTTTGAGGCACAGGTGGAGCTGCAGGTCGCGCAGCCGCTGCGCTTTGAACAGAGTCTGCCGAGTGGCGACTTCAAGGCGCAAATGCTGCGCGATCTCGCCACGGCACCCGACGGAAAATCAGTGGTGTTTCACGCTGTCGGCCAGCTTTGGACGCGCAGCCTGCCGAGCGGAAAGCCCACGCGCCTTACTAGCGACACCGCCAACTTCGAATACCAGCCGAGCTACAGCAGCGACGGCCGCAAGCTGCTCTATACGCGCTGGAACGATGCAGACTTGGTGCGCGTCGTTGAGCGCGATGTAGCCAGCGGAACCGAGCGCGTGCTCGATCTGCCGAAGGGCTACTACTACGGCCCTGAATACTCACGCGATGGCGCGCAGATTGTGTTCGCACGCACGGGCGGCAGCGGCCTCACCGGCGGGGCATGGTCGGCAGATGCCGGCGTTTACGTGATGCCTAGCGCGGGCGGCGAAGCGCGCAAAGTAGCAAAGGGCGGCGGCGCGCCGCAGTTCTCGGCCGACGGCCAGCGCGTGATCTATTTCACCGGCGGCGGCATCAGCAAGAAGCTGATGAGCGTTGGTTTAAATGGCGAAGAGCCGCGAGAGATTTTCAGCCTCAAGTATCCCAATCTCGTCAACGTCAGTCCGGACGGAAAGTGGGTGGCGTTTACTGAGCTGTTCAATGCCTATGTCGCGCCCATGCCGACAACCGGCGCCAGTGTCGAGCTAAGCAAAGACACCAAGGCCATTCCGGTGGCACAAGTGAGTCGCGATGCCGGCTCGTATCTGCACTGGTCGGCCGACTCACGCAGCCTGCACTGGGCGGTGGGCGACGAATATTTCACTCGTGAGCTGAAAGATGCATTCGCCTTCGTTGCGGGTGCGCCGAAAACGCTGCCCAAGGTGGATGATGCCAAGGGCATTGCGCTTGGACTGCTCCAGGCGATCTATGCACCCAGCGATGCAGTCGCCTTCACAGGGGCGCGGATCATCACGATGCGCGATAGCCACAGCGCAGAGGAAGTCATCGAGGACGGCATCGTGCTGGTCAAGGGCGACAGCATTGTCGCCGTGGGCCCAGCGAGCGAGGTGCGCGTTCCGGACGGCACGCGAGTAATCGATGCACGCGGCAAAACCATCATGCCCGGCATCGTCGATGCGCATGCGCACGTCGCCCACTTTGGCGGCGGCGTGATTCCGCAATCCAACTGGGCGTACTACGCCAACCTTGCGTTCGGGATCACCACTACGCACGACCCGTCGGCGACCAACGAGTTTGTATTCTCACAAGCCGAGCTAGTGAAAGCGGGCCGGATGGTAGGGCCGCGCATCTTCTCAACCGGCACCATCCTTTATGGCGCGGATGGCGATTTCAAAGCCGTGATCAATTCGCTGGATGACGCGCGCTCACACCTGCGTCGGATGAAGGCGCTCGGCGCGTTCTCGGTGAAGAGCTACAACCAGCCGCGTCGCGACCAGCGGCAGCAGGTTAATCAGGCAGCGCGCGAGCTTGAAATGCTGGTGGTTGAAGAAGGCGGCTCGACTTTCTTTCACAACATCAGCATGGTCATCGACGGCGCCACCGGGGTTGAACATAACCTGCCGATTGCGCCACTGTACAACGACGTGTTGAGCCTAATGGGCGGCACCGACGTGCGTAATACGCCGACCCTGGTAGTCAGCTATGGCGGGCTGTCGGGCGAGCGCTGGTTTTACGCGCGCGACCGCGTCTGGGAAGACGAGAAGCTCAATCGCTTCTTCCCGCGCGAGACGCTGGATGGCTTAGCCATTCGCAGAGAAACAGCGCCCGAATGGGACTACTACCATGTCGAAGTCGCCAAAGCCGTCAAGCAGCTGCGCGACGCCGGCGTTGGCATTCAAGTCGGTGGGCACGGCCAGATGCAGGGACTCTCGCCGCATTGGGAAATCGCCATGCTCACGCAGGGCGGTTTTAGCAATTTCGAAGCGCTGCGCGCTGCGACATTCGATGGTGCGGACTACATCGGGCTGAGTCGTCAGCTTGGGTCGCTAGAGGTTGGCAAGCGCGCCGATCTCGTCGTGCTGAATACCAATCCCTTGGAGAACATTCGCGCCAGCACCGATACCGCGATGGTGATGGTCAACGGCCGCTTGTTCGACACATCGACGATGGCGGAAATCGGCGGCCAGCAGGCCCTAGCACCCGTCTTTCATTGGCAGCGCCATCGTGCGGGCATGAGCTACGGCATCGAGTACGGACCAACAGCCGTCTGCCACTGCCCGAAGTCGGCGGGGCATAACCACTGAATTCAGGCTTGGGATTTTGGGGTTTCAGAATTTAGGAGTTCCGGAGAGCGTGGTGGACAGCCGCCCCGCTCGTCATTGCGAGGCCAGCTTCATCGGCCGTGGCAAGCCAGCATTGACATCGCGAGGAGCAACTTCATCGCAAGAACGTCAGGGCTAGCACCGAGTAAAGACACGCTCATCGCTCGACGCGCATATTGGTCAACCCTCGGCCTGCCTAAACGTTGTTAGGGTGCATGTTCGAAGGAGTCACTTCTATGCGCCGCATCACCCTGCTTTTGGGCTTACTACTAGCCACGCCGCACGCGTATGCGCAGGCTTGGGCGCCCGTGCTCGGGCCATGGTTTGACCCCGCGCGTGATGGGCATGGCATCGACATCGTGCGCAGTGGCGATACGTTGCTGATCGGTCTTTACACCTACGATCAGCGCGGCGAGCCCGAGTGGATGGCGGCGCAAGGCTTCACTAACAGCGGCGATTTTGCCGCGCCACTGCGCCGATTTCACAACGACGGCAGCGATGCGCAGCCGCGCGTGAGCAGTCGAGTGGTTGGCGAGCTGCGATTGACGCCGGGTGCTACATCAAGCGCCTGTCAGGACGGCATATCGCGAGGCGACCCGAGCCGCGTCGCTGAGCTGCGTTTTGATATCGACGGCCAAACCCACGCCTGGTGCGTTGCGCCTCTGCTGCCCGCTAACAGCAGTGCCGACAGCAGCATGAACGGCACCTGGTGGGGTGGTCCTGCAGACAGTGGCTGGGGGCTAACCACCTATTTTGTCGACGCCGCGAACGCGCGCACGGCTGTGCAGGTGCTGTATGCGTATGACGCAGCGGGCGAACCGCGCTGGTCAATCGCGCAAGGCGCTTACGACACCTTCAACATCGATACGCGCTGGTCATCACCACGCGGCTACTGCCGGAATTGCGCAACGCAACCGCTGCAAACACGCGATGCCGGGTCACTGACAATGCGCGTCACCACGCCCCTGCAGGTCGATGGCCTCGACAACCAGCTCGACATGCAGGCCCGCTACCCCGGTGCAGCGGGCGGGTCGTGGAATCGCGCTATCCGACTGCAGCGCAGCTCGGGCTTCTTCCCGACGCTGTACACGGTCGCGACGCGCGAAGGCTTGGTCCAAGGCCGGGTTGACCGCGCCGACACCCTGACGTGGCAAAACATTCCCTACGTTGCACCACCGGTTGGCGAGCTGCGTCTGCGAGCGCCGCAACCAACGGCCTCGCGCCAGCAGGTGCTGCAAACGCAAGCCTTTGGCCCAGTTTGTCCGCAAGGACCAGCACAGGGCAGTTTTTCAGTCACCGAAAGTCCGCAATCGGAGGACTGCCTGTCGCTGAATGTCTGGACACCTCAGGACAGTGCTGTGGGTGAGCGCCTGCCGGTAATGGTTTGGATACACGGCGGCGGCCATGTGCAAGGCGGGGCGGCGCAGCTGTTGCGGAATCAACCGGTGTACGACGGCTCGCAGTTCGCGCGGCGCGGCGTGGTGTTTGTCTCAATCAACTATCGGTTGGGCGCGCTGGGCTACGCCGCAGTGCGCGAGCTGATCAACGAACACCCCGACCAGCCGGCCGCAGGCAACTATGGTTTGCTCGATCAAATTGCCGCGCTGCGCTGGGTGCACGACAACATCGAACAATTTGCCGGCGACCCGGACAACGTGACGATCTTTGGCGAATCTGCGGGTGGCGTTAGCGTATGCGCGCTGATGGCCGCACCGATGGCCGCGCCCTATTTCGCCCGGTCCATTAGCCAAAGCGGGCCCTGCACCGCCATCATGCCGCTGCTGCAGTTCACCAATGGCAGTCAGCCGGCAGCGACCGAACAGGGCGAACGTCTCAAACAAGGATTAGGCTGCACCGACGGCGACATCGCCGGCTGCCTGCGCAGCCGCAGTGCTGACGCATTTGTGACCGCCGGCCAAGCCTCGATTGCGTTTCAATCGGGCGAAAAATACGGCGAAATCATCGACGGCTTCGTGCTGGACCGCAGCCTGCGCGACGCACTGCGCACAGGCAGCGCAGCGCGCAAGCCGATGATGGTGGGCGTCAATGAAGACGAGACGACTACTCTGATTCCCGAATCGCAGCGACCTGCAAGCGTGGCGGCCTATGAGGCACTGGTAAGGACGCGCTTAGGGCTG
>JBBSIY010000302.1:0-4689 GCA_038257785.1 Lysobacterales bacterium | reverse complement strand
GCTTCAAGCTCAGCAAATGGCCGCCGTCAGAGCGTGAGTATCCGCGCCAAATCCGGATCGCGACGGCGCTGATGAAGCAGTTCAGTACCGTCGATGAGTTTGCCGCGTCCAGCGGTGCCAGCGCCAGTGAGATCGCCGATTATATCAACGCCTTTCATGCGCTCGGGCTGATCGAAGTTGAGCCCGCGGCAGCAGCGCCAAGCACGCCACAATCGCCCGCCCGAGGCGGTCTGTTGGGGCGCCTGCGCAGAGGCTAATTGCGGACGACATACCGGGCAATGACGCGAGGTGCCCGCTAACTGCCACACGATTCCTTGCCGCGACGCGTGCAAGCGCCGAAAATGGCGGCATGTCTAACGTCCATGAACGATTGATCGACGCCGCCCGCTATCCGCTGCTAGCGCAGATTGGCGGTCCTGCCGACCTGCGCATGCTAGAGCCAGCGCAGCTCTCCCACGTTGCGATTGAGCTCCGCGCCTACCTGATTGAATCGGTCGGGCTCAGCGGTGGCCATTTTGGCGCGGGCCTCGGGGTTATCGAGCTGACGGTGGCCCTGCACTATTTGTTCGATACGCCCACTGATCGCTTGGTTTGGGATGTTGGCCATCAGTGCTACCCGCACAAGATTCTGACTGGCCGCCGCGACCGCATACACACGGTCAAGCAGCAGGATGGGCTTGCGCCGTTCCCGCGCCGGGAAGAAAGCGAGTTCGACACCTTCGGCGTTGGTCACTCGTCAACCTCCATATCAGCGGCGCTCGGCATGGCGGTCGCACTCGCCCGAGCGGGCGATCCGCGCAAGGTGGTCGCGGTGATCGGCGATGGTGCGATGACCGCCGGCATGGCCTATGAGGCGTTGAATCACGCGGGCGGCATGGAGCCCGAACCCAACATCCTCGTCGTCTTGAACGACAACCGTATGTCGATCTCTGAAAACGTCGGCGGCATGACCAAGATGTTTGGTCGTTTGAGCGCCAGCCGCACGCTCAACGCCATGCGCGAAGGCGGCAAGCGGCTGTTCGGCGACAAGCGCAAAGGCGCAGCGCGCTTCATGCGGCGCTGGGAAGAGCATTGGAAAGGCATGTTCGTGCCGTCCACACTATTCGAAGAAATGGGCTTTCACTACACCGGCCCCATCGACGGGCACGACATCGGCGCCCTCGTCGCCTCGCTGGAGACACTCAAGACCCTGAAAGGCCCGCAGCTGCTTCACGTCATCACCACCAAGGGCAAAGGTTTTGATCTGGCCGAGGGTGATCAGATCGAATACCACGCGGTGGGTCCGTTTGACCCAAGCATCGGCATCGTCAAGAAGTCGGGGCCGAGCAAACCCACCTACACTCAGGTGTTTGGCGACTGGCTATGCGACATGGCGGCGGTAGATCCGCGCCTGTTAGCCATTACGCCAGCGATGCGCGAGGGCTCGGGCCTCGTGCGCTATTCGAAAGAATACCCAGAGCGATATTTCGACGTCGCGATTGCCGAGCAGCACGCGGTGACACTCGCCGCCGGCATGGCCTGCGAAGGTAGCAAGCCGGTGGTCGCTATTTATTCAACGTTCCTGCAACGCGGCTATGACCAGCTGGTACACGATGTAGCGTTGCAAAATCTCGACGTGCTGTTTGCGGTTGATCGCGCCGGCATCGTCGGCCCAGACGGCGCGACGCACGCCGGCAGTTTCGACCTAAGCTTCATGCGCTGTCTGCCGAACATGGTGGTGATGGCGCCGTCAGACGAGCGCGAATGTCGGCAAATGCTGAGCACGGGTTTTGCACACGAAGGGCCTGCAGCCGTGCGCTATCCGCGCGGCAGCGGACCCGGCGTGGCGATTCCTTCCACGCTCGAGACACTGCCCATCGGTAAGGCGGAGGTGCGTCGACGCGGTCGGCAGATTGCCCTGCTGGCGTTTGGCGCGATGCTCGATGTAGCGCTTGCGGTGGGCCACGAGCTGGACGCCACGGTCGTCAACATGCGTTTCATCAAACCCCTAGATGTCGAGCTGCTAACCGAGCTGGCGCGTACTCATGACGGCTTGGTAACCATTGAAGACAACGCCGTGGCAGGTGGAGCCGGTAGCGCGGTGATGGAGTTTTTCTCAAGTGCAGGCCTTAGCGTCCCCACGCTGCTGCTTGGCCTGCCGGACCGGTGGCTTGAGCACGCCAGTCGCGAACACGTTTTGTCGGATGCCGGACTCGATGCCGCTAGCGTCCAAGCCGCCATCCTCAAGCGCTTCCCGCGCGAGCCGCAGGTGACTGCGCGCACGGCGGCAGGCTGAGCATGATTAGCCTGCCGGTCTCATGGCGATCACGCGACGGTAGCCTCACGCACGAAGGCGTGCTGGTGCTTGATGCTGGCGCGCTGCTGCTGCAGTACCAGACGCGAGACTGGCATCAGGGTGCGCAGCGCTCAACCGCCCGCGAGTTGCGCTTGGGTGCAGAGAGCATCGTCTTGGCAGCGTACGCCGCTGGTGCGCTGTGGAGTTTTCCGCGTGTGGATATTCAATCGTCGGACTTCACGGCGCTGGCTTCGCTTGATGCTGACCAGTCGGGCCATCTGCGATTCCGCGTGCGAGGCGGGCAGCGAAACGCTGCTCGCACCTTGGTGCAGGAGTTAAATTCCGCGCTTGCAGAAGTTCGCTTCTCGCGCTGGAGCAAAGACATGGATCGCATGGCGCCTAGTTCGGTTAATTCTGGCTCGATGGAATCTGGCTCGATTGAATCGGTGCCAACTGCACCTGTGCCAAGCGCACTTGCCGGGAGCGACACCGCGCCGAGAACATGAGCACGGCGGGCCGAGATGATGGAACTTGCGCGCCGCGTTGAGGGTCCAAGCCTGCAATGTTTTCCAGACTCACTAATCAGCGCCTACTTGGCCTACTCGCCATGACGCTGTCGTCAATTGCGATTGGCGCTAGCCCTGACGGCACCCCGCTGCGCACCGACCACCTTAGTTCTCAGTTAGTGGCCGAGCGCACCGCAGTGTCGCCGGGGCAAACGCTGCGGATTGGTTTGCGACTGCAGCACGACCTGCACTGGCATACGTATTGGCGCAATGCAGGCGACTCCGGCCTGCCGACGCGCATTGATCTGCAGCTGCCTGAAGGGGTACTAGCGAGTGGCATTGAATGGCCATCGCCGCAGCGCTTTGATGTCGAAACCATCGTCAACTTCGGCTATGGCGACACCATCATCTTGCCCATCACCCTCACCATTCCGGCCAACTATCCGGCTAAAACACTGCCTATCATGGCCACTGCAAACTGGCTTGTTTGCGAGGTCGAATGCATCCCAGGACGCGGCGACTACCGAATTGAGCTGCCGGTTGTTGCTGCAGGCCAGCCGCGTGCGACCGAGCCAGACGCACGCTGGAACGACGACTTTGCCGCCGCGGAAGTACGCCAGCCTTCGCAGTTTTCGGGCAGCGCGCACCTGAGCCAGCGCAACGATCAAATTGTCATCGATCTAATTGACACTAATCTTCCAGCCGACATTGCTGCTTGGGAGGTATTTCCGGCCGATCCTCAGGTAGTCGTCAACGGCGCATATCCGATGTGGCGCCGCATTGATGGGGGCCTTCGTATGAGCCTGCCGCAAAGTGATTATTTCAACACCTTGCCAGCGCACTTTGAGTTTTTGCTGGTCAAAGGCAAGCAAGCAATCGCCGTCAACGCGCAGCTAACGCCGCCCCGCTGATACTACCTCCCCGCTGATACTACCTCCCCGCTGATACTAGATTGTCAGGCTCATCGTCCGCATGTCTGAGCCCTAATCCCCACGTTAGATCCAAGGAGAACGCCATGAAATCATTCTCAATCGCCGCTGCCTTCGCTTCGATCCTCGCAGTCACTGCGGCACAGGCGAGCCCGGCCAAGGTCGGCGAACTCGCTCCCGAGTTCACGCTCGTAGACTCAGACGGCGTCAAACATTCGCTCGCCGACTTCAAGGGCAAGACCGTCGTGCTGGAATGGACCAATCACGAATGTCCCTTCGTTAAAAAGCACTATGACAGCGACAACATGCAGGCGCAGCAGCGTGCTGCGACGGATGCCGGAGCTGTTTGGCTAACCGTCAACTCGTCCGCCGACGGCAAGCAGGGCAATGTTGATGCGGCTACCGCCAACCGCCTGCGCAGCGAAGCAAAAGCTGCCAACACCGCTTATCTGTTTGACACATTGGGTGCCACCGGTCGCGCGTACGCCGCCAAGACCACACCGCATATGTACGTCATCGATCCAGCCGGCGTATTGCGCTACGCCGGCGCCATCGACAGCATTGCAAGCGCCGATACCGCCGACATAGGCAAGGCTACGCAATACGTACCGGCGGCCTTAACTGAGCTGGCTGCCAATCAGCCGGTGACAACAACGGTGACTCAGCCCTACGGTTGCAGCATCAAGTACTGACCCTAATCCACCCAAGTTCAGAGAACGTCGTCCCCGCGAAGGCACACTGCTGGCCGGGGAAATGTTCAATTGACTGCGTTGCTGAAGAAGCGGGGTCGAAAGTGCTTGACGTCGAAGCTCGTCGCCCCGCGAAGTCGGGGGCCTAGCGCCTTTGGGGATTCAAGTCACTAGGTTCCCGCCTTCGCGGGAACGATGCTTCGTTGTTAGGTTTCCCAAGCGTCGCGTCCGGTTTTCCCGCACAGCAGTGCGCCTTCGCGGGAATGACGAGCTCAGGCTCAGGTCTGATC
>JBBSIY010000301.1:0-4693 GCA_038257785.1 Lysobacterales bacterium | reverse complement strand
GGCGTGCTGACCAGTCACCGCGGTCAGGACTTCGCTGCACTGGCCAATGCACTTGAAGAGGAGGGCTATCGCTTTGGCGCTGTTCTGGTCGATGCGAAACATTTCGTACCGCAGTCGCGCCCGCGTGTTTTTATCATTGGCGTCAGTGCAGAGGTAGCTGTCGCTGATGAATTGGTACGACATGACCCTACCCCCGTCTGGCACCCCGAAGGACTAGTTCAGGCGTTTGACGCGATCAGCGACAGCGCGCGTCGCGCATGGCTTTGGTGGAACTTGCCTTCGCCTCCTCGCCGAACACACGACCTTATCGATCTAATTGAAGACGAGCCCAGCGGGGTGAGTTGGAATACCCAGGCTCAGACCGAAAGGCTCATCGGTATGATGAGTAAGGCCAATCTAGACAAGCTCGACCAAGCCAAGCAGCTCAATCGAACGACAGTAGGCGGTCTGTATCGGCGCACTAGGACGGACGCGGCAGGCAACAAAGTTCAGCGCACAGAAGTGCGCTTTGACGCGGTTGCCGGCTGCCTGAGAACGCCCTCCGGTGGATCGAGCCGCCAATCGATCTTGCATGTAGACGGCAAGCGTGTGCGATCTAGGCTCTTATCGCCGCGAGAAGCCGCTCGCCTCATGGGGCTACCCGACTCCTATGTGCTGCCAGCTAACTACAACGATGCTTACCACGTAGCTGGTGACGGCGTGGTCGTACCGGTGGTCCGCTTTCTAACAAAGCAGCTGCTTGAGCCCTTGCTCTTCAAAAAACCGCAGGCAGGCACCGAGCCGACTGGTGTTTCGGCATGAACGACAAACCCCCTCGTAAAGAAGCAGTCAGCAAGCTTCCGGCAGGTAGCCTGCGCAATGCTCTGGAGGGCTTTGCTATTCGTAAGAAGTTTGTCGGGAAGGGGCCGCTGGCTGTTGCTCTGGTCGTCACTCGCCATGCCCGAGCATCTGGGCTCCCGTTAGACCCGTCCAGTTTGATTACGGAACAGAAAGGGCAAGTGATGGGGCTGGGACGGGCTTCAGTGCAGGCCATCCTAAAACGGCACGGCGTCACTCGCGTGCTCGCGGAAGAGGGAGGACGAACCAGCCGAGGCAGCATCGGCAAGATGCAGGCATACGTGGAATTTTTGAACGGCTGGCACAGCACACATCAGCACATCGATCTAGCAGCCATCGAGACCTTTTGGGTTGATTGCGTTCGGAAATTCTTCGCCGGGAAGCCGCTTACGCTGAAGCTCGACGCCGCGTGGGGTGTTCGTGCAGGTCTGCGCAACCTAACGATGCAGGCAATCGCGCGACAAAAGGAGCAGCCGGGCACACAGATTCTCGGCTCCCTGATGCAGCATTTAGTGGGGGCAAAGCTGGTACTGATTCTCGGCGAGGATGCGTTGACACATCACAGCGCGAACGCCAGCGATCAAGCACCCGATCGGCACGGTGACTTCGATGTTGAAGACGCGGCCATCCACGTTACCACCGCACCATCTGAAGCGCTCATAAGAAAGTGCGTCGCCAATCTGGACAAGCTAAAACGACCGCTCATTGTGACAACGGCACGGGGCATGATGACCGCCGAAGGTCTACTTGAAAACGCAGGCATCGCAGAGCGCGTCGACCTGATTGAGTTCGAACAGTTTATGGCGACAAACATTCATGAAATGACTCGTTTTCGGCTGAACGAACGTCGAGCGACGCTTGAACGGATCATCGCTGCATACAACGCCATCATCGATGCTCACGAATCAGATGTGAGCCTAAAAATTCAATTGGGTGATGGCAAATAGCTGAGGCCCGCAACCTGTCAGCGCGCGCATCGCGGCCAACTATGGCCGCAAGCCCTAGTCAGGTGTAGATTCTGGCTGTCACCGCTGGAGACCTACGCGATGCTCTCGATTCTTGTAGCCAGCAGCAAAGGCGGCTGCGGCAAAACCACGATTGCGACGCATTTGGCCGCCTACTTCGCCTTGGCAGGCAAGCACACGGTGCTGGTCGATGCCGATCCACAGCGTTCGGCAACGCGCTGGTGCGAGCGGCGTGCGGGGTCGGCGTTTGCGGTTCTGCCGATTGATGGGCGCAAACGGGGCTGGCAGAACAGCATTCCGGACGACACCCAGCGCTTGCTGATTGACGCCCCCGCTGGCGCTATGGCGGCTGATCTCGCGCCCTACATCGCTGAGGCCGATGCGATCATCGTGCCGGTGCAGCCGTCGGTGATTGATATGGATGCCAGCACCGATTTTCTTGCCAGCCTCGCCACCAGCGAACGCGTGCGGCGAAAGAAAATAGCGGTGGGACTGATCGGAAATCGCAACAAACCTTGGACAACGGCCAGCGCCAACGCCACCGCACAGATCGCAACCTGGCCGTATCCGCTGGTCGCAACGCTGCGCGACTCGCAGGCTTACGTGCTGCTGGCGGGCCTCGGTAAAAGCCTGTTCGACTATCAATCGGCCAACGTGCGCAGCCACCAAGAAGACTGGAGCGCGCTGCTGAAATGGCTGCGCAAGATCAACCGCGCAAAGTAAGCCGCAATCGATGCAAAAGCGCGGCACGCGACTGATTTAAGGCCGGGTTAAGTGCATGCTGCCTAGTTTGTGCATTCGCTCGCAGAGAACCCGCCATGTCGATTCGTGCTTTTTACTTGCCCGTCGTTGCTCTTTTAACGCTCTTGGTGATCGCATCGCCCGCTCGCGCTCAAACACCCGAGAGCGGCATTTGGTGGAATCCGAACGAGCCTGGCACCGGCTTAATTCTAGATCTCCAAGACGACTTTCTCGCCGTGTCCCTTTTCGTGGGCGACACTGTTGGCAATCCGGAGTGGTACACATCGACCGGCTTCCTGAGCGGAGCGGATGGCAGGTCGGTCTATCAGGGCAACCTCGACTTCTTTCCTGGTGCGCAGTGCATCGGCTGTGGCTTCCGGGCGACCCGCCCGCAGTTCGGCGTCGGTGGACCGATCCGCATCGTCTTCAGTGTCGACGATTCGGCGCGCGCCACGCTAACGCTGGGCGGTCGCACCACGCAGATCGAACGTTTTCGCTTCTATTTCAAACGCCCGGAAGACGAGCAGCGCCTGCCCGGCGTGTCGGCGGATCTGACGCGGCTGATGGGCGAGTGGAGCGCGGTGCTTGACTACAGCGACACGCCCTCGTTCGGCGCAGCTACTTACCTCGGCGAGGTGCTGATATTCGATAGATTGGTCAGCGACGGAGTCGATCTCGTTCGCGGCTGTCGTCCGCCGGACAGCCAAGTCGGCTTCTGCAGCACCGTCGACCGCGCAGAGCGCTTCGCCGATGCCGAGTATTTGGCTGCGAACGATCTCCACCTCATCTTGGTGGACAACGATTCAGCTACGTTTGCCCTTTACGAAGTTTTTCTGGACACCAACGAGTTTCGCGGTGAGGTCGCCGTGTACCAACGAGGCGGCGATCCCACCGCCGATGACTTTGTGCCGGTGCGCGGCTTTCGCAGCGCGAGCCGCACCTTCGTCCAAGAGGGCACCGGTCCGAGTCGCAAAGCCGCTGCCGCCAGCGTTGGATTGCCGCTCACGCAGGGCTCGACTAGCCCGGTGCGCAAAGTAGCGCGCAGCAAAGAACAGCAGGATGAGCTGAACGCGGCGCGTCAAAGACTTGAATCCAGGCTCTTGCAGCGCCGCGCCGCTGAGCAAAATAACTGAGAAATTGCCGTCGCCGCCGGCCCAATCGACGGCGATCCGCTAACCTCTCGCGCCATGGACGGCGCTCTGCTTCATCTCGACTCATTGCCTATAGATCCGCTGCTGCCGGACATCCGGCGCAGCTTGGCTGAGCACCCAAGGCTGGTGCTCGAAGCGCCGCCGGGTGCTGGCAAGACCACACGCGTGCCGCCTGCTCTTCTCACTGCGCCATGGCTCGGCAACAAGCGCCTCTTGATGCTCGAGCCGCGCCGCGTCGCGGCACGTGCGGCGGCGATGTTCATGGCCGAGCACGCCGGTGAGGCGGTGGGCGAATCCATCGGCTACCGCATTCGCTTCGAGAACCGAACCTCCGCTCGCACGCGGATTGAGGTTGTGACCGAAGGCATTCTGACGCGGCTCATACAGGACGACCCGACGCTAGAGGGCGTAGGGGCTTTGCTGTTCGATGAGTTTCACGAACGCCATTTGAGCGCTGACCTCGGCCTGGCGCTGGCGCTCGATGTGCAGACACAGCTGCGTCCTGATTTACGCATCGTGGTGATGTCGGCCACGCTCGACGGCGAGCGCCTGGCGCAGTTCCTGGAGGCGCCGCGGCTGTCCAGCGCGGGCGGAGCGTACGCCGTCGACGTGGCGCATTTCCCGGCGCGTCGCGAGGAAGCACTGGAAGCGCAGGTGCGGCGAGCGATCGAACACGCGCTGGCCGCGCACCCCGGCGATGTGCTGGTGTTCCTGCCCGGGCAGCGCGAGATCTCGCGGGTCGATGCCGCGTTGGCGCAGGCGCGGATCGATGCCGAGGTGCTGGCGTTGCATGGCGAGCTGCCCATCGAGCAGCAATCGCGCGTGTTGCAGGCCGCCAGCGACGGCCGCCGCCGGGTGGTGCTGGCGACCAACGTGGCCGAGTCCAGCGTGACCCTGCCCGGCGTGCGCGTGGTCATCGACAGCGGGTTGGCGCGCGAGCCGCGCTTCGATCCGAACAGCGGGTTCTCCCGACTGGACGTGGTGGCGATCTCGCAGGCC
>JBBSIY010000300.1:0-4719 GCA_038257785.1 Lysobacterales bacterium | reverse complement strand
TCACCGCGATCTGACGGGCGCTGCACCGCTCGGCTGGTATACCGGTCGCGACAGCCCGAACACGCGCCAGCTGGTGGTCGAGCACGGCGGTTTTGAGTACGACTCGGACTACTACGGTGACGACCTGCCATTTTGGACGCCGGTGACGCTGGGCGATGGCAGCGTTCGTCAACACTTGGTGCTGCCCTACACGCTCGACTGCAACGACATGCGTTTCGCCACTCCGCAGGGTTTCAACACAGCGGGCCACTTCTTTGAGTACCTGCGCGACAGCTTTGACACCCTATATGCCGAAGGCGCTGAAACCCCGCGCATGATGTCGGTCGGCATGCACTGCCGCCTGCTCGGCCGGCCGGGTCGCATCGTCGCCCTGCAGCGCTTTCTCGATCACGTGCAGCAGCATGAGAAAGTTTGGATCTGCCGCCGCATCGATATCGCGCGGCACTGGCGCGAGCGTCACCCATTCGCGGGTGCGAGTGCATCGCTATGAACGCATCGTGGACGCTCGCGCGACTCAACGCGCTTGAGCAAGCTGAGTTTGCGAGTGCGCTAGGCGCGATCTTTGAACATTCGCCATGGGTGGCGGAGCGCACATGGCCGAAGCTTCCGTTCGCCAGCGTTGGCGCGTTGCATTCAGCGATGTGCAAGACGCTTGCTGACGCGGACGAAACCGACCAGCTGTGCCTAATTCGCGCCCATCCGCAGCTCGCCAGCAAGGCGGCCGTGCGCGGCGAGCTGACGGCGGCGTCGAACTCTGAGCAGGGCAGCGCCGGCCTCCTTGAATGCAGCGCCGACGAGTTCAAGTTACTAAGCGAACTCAACGACCAGTATCAACAGCGGTTCGATTTTCCGTTCATCCTTGCGGTGCGCGGCCACACGCGGGCGAGCATCATCGACAATTTACGGAAGCGGATAGGCAATCAACGCGCCGTCGAACTCGCTGAAGCGCTGCTGCAGATTGAGCGCATTGCCAAATTGCGACTCGATGATCTGTTCACCGACCGCTGAGTTTTTCGCTTCGTCATCACCCATACGAGCAACGCCCATGGCCCGCATCGCCGCTGATCCTGACGCCCCAGAGCTCACCCGCCGCTACGTCAACCTTGCCGACGCCCGCCTAGGCGCACAGGCCTTGCTCACAAGCGATGATTTCTTCGCCGCCAAGGAGCGCATGCTCAACCCGGCACCGGCGCAGTTCATCGCTGACAAATACGATACCAACGGCAAATGGATGGATGGCTGGGAGAGCCGGCGAAAGCGCGCTGCCGGTAATGATTGGTGCATCGTTCGGCTTGCGCGACCGGGGCGTATCCATGGCGTTGATCTCGACACCAGCCACTTCACCGGCAACTTTCCGCCCGCAGCATCGATTGATGCCTGCTACTGCACCGAGGGCGATGCCAGCCCCGAAAGCACCTGGTCTCCGCTGCTTGGTTCGGTCGATCTCGCGGGCAATCGCCACCACTACTTCACCATTGACGATGACCGTCCGATCTCGCACCTGCGCGTCAACCTCTATCCCGACGGCGGCCTCGCCCGGCTGCGCGTCTATGGCACACCGCTGTTTGATGCCGCGACAGCCGATGCGGACGGCTTATTCGACCTGGCGTCCGCACTTAACGGCGGCGTAGCAGTCGCGGCGAACAATGAGCATTTTGGCCAAGCGGCAACGCTGCTGCTGCCCGGTCGCGGCATCAACATGGGCGATGGCTGGGAAACACGCCGCCGTCGCGAACCGGGCAACGACTGGTGTCTCATTGCGCTGGCTCGACCTGGTGTGGTTGAGGCAGTCGAAGTAGACACGTGTCACTTCAAAGGCAACTATCCGGATCGCTGCTCGCTGCAGGCCGCGCTGGTGGTTGGCGGCACGCCGCAGTCGCTGATCACCCAAGCGATGTTCTGGCCGACTCTGCTGCCTGAGCAACATCTGCAAATGGACCATCAACATCACTTTCGCACCGAGCTAGCGTCACTGGGCGCCGTCAGCCATGTACGGCTGAACATCTTCCCCGATGGTGGTGTATCGAGACTGCGCCTGCGCGGCCGGCCGGCGTGAGCTCATCCAAAGCCAATGTATTGATTGTCGAACCGCTCACCGGCGCAGCGTTCGCGCCGTTCGGCGACGTCATCAGCGCAGCTGCGTCAACTCAGATGTTCTTTATCAACGACGGCACGGCACAACGCTTTCATGCCTTAGGCAACGTCGATTGCAGCGATCAAAACGGTCACCCGGTGATAAGCGTCGTGCGCGCGCAGCCGCGAGCGCTGCCGTTTGAAATCTGCATGCTTGAACGGCATCCGCTTGGCAGCCAGGCGTTTGTTCCGCAGTCAACGGCGGGCTATCTAGTCGTGGTCGCTGAATCGCCAACTCACGCGCCGCGCGCTTTTTTTGCGGCGAACGGTGCCGGCGTCAACTTCCATCGCGGCACTTGGCATCACCCACTGCTGGCGCTCAATGCGATAACCGACTTCATCGTGATTGATCGCGCGGGTGAGGGCGACAACTGCGAGGAGGTAGAGCTGGCGACTCGCTATTGGCTGCAGGGCCCATAGGCGCGCTAGTAAAGAACCTAGGTCGTTAAGCCCCCTTTCCCGACGGGAGAGGGCTTGGGGTGAGGGCACGACCCCTGCACGATCTTGCTTGAGGAGCCATCGAGATCACGCAACTCTCGCACTCTCATCCGGCCCTTCGGGCCACCCTCTCCCATTGGGAGAAGGGGTCAGGGATCGCTGCGCTGTAGATACCACTTGTCAATCGCCATGCGCTCAGCATCGGTCAAACCAGTGACATTGCCCGGCGGCATGATCTTCAATTCGACCACTTGCCGATGCAGCAAGGCCGCATGCGTTTCGACCTGCTCGACCGTCTCAAACACAGCGCCTTTGGGCGGGCTTGCCATCAGGCTGGGGTGAGTCGCATGGCAGGCGGCACAGCGCTGCTGGGTGATGGCGAGAATGCTGGCGCTATCGCTGCCGATCGCTGCAGCGTCGGTCGTCGAAGAGACGCTCGCACCTGCTGTCGATAGGGCGACGGGATCGACGGCGGTCGATCCGGGTCGTGGCACAGGTGCCATCACCATGAAGACCGCCAGCAGTAGCACACCCGCACCGATCAGATGGCCCCAAGCACGATCACCGCTATGCCAGCGCACAAAGAACTGCCGAATAAGCGCGCCAGCCGCCATAAACGTGGCCAGCACTGCCCAGCTGTGCGGGTGAGCGAAGGCGGTCGCGTAGTGGGTCGCCAACATCGCGAAGACCACCGGCAGGGTGAAGTACGTGTTGTGTACCGAACGCTGCTTGCCGCGAGCACCGTCTAGCGGATTCGGCGTCGCGCCCGCACTCAGCGCTGCGACCATGCGCTTCTGCCCTGGAATAATCAGGAAGAACACGTTGGCCGACATGATGGTGCCGAGCGTCGCACCGACCAGCAGGAATGCGGCGCGCCCTGCAAACAGCTGCGTCGCCGCAATGCACAGAGCCAGTGCGAACAGCCCGACCAACATGCCCAGAATGCCGTCGCGGAAACCGACCAGTCGACACAAGCCGTCATAGACCAGCCAACCTACCAGCGGAAAAGCCAACGCCAATAACACGCCCTGAGTGGGCGACAGCGCTGCAACGGATGGATCAATCAGATAGAGCTGTGGCGACAGCAAATAGAGCACCGTGAACAGCGCAAACCCGGATAGCCATGTGGTGTACGACTTCCACTTCGACCAGTGCAAATCATCCGGCAGCTGCGCCGGCGCTGGCAAAAATTTCTGCTTGAGATAGAAGCCGCCACCGTGTACCGACCACGATTCGCCATGCAGTCCTTGCGACGTCGACTTGCTCGGCTTAAGACCGCGATCCAAGGCGACGAAGTAGAACGACTCGCCAATCCATGCGATGGCGGCGATCACGTGCAGCCAGCGCAGCAGCAGCCCCGCTGCCTCAATCAAATACTCGCTCATGCGTCAGCTGCCGCGGTAGGTCGAATAGCTGAAAGGTGAGGCAAGCAGCGGCACGTGATAGTGCGCCGCTGCATCAGCAATGCCAAAGCGCAGCGTCACCACGTCGACGAAACGCGGCTCCGGGACCACGACGCCGAGCGCAGCGAAATAGTCGCCTATCGCAAAGTCCAGCTCATAGATGCCTACCTGCAAGTCGGCACCCTGAAGCAGCGGCGCGTCACACCGCCCATCGGCGTTGGTGGTGGTCGCGATGACTGGCTCACGTCGGTCCCCTACGCAACGAAACAACCCTACCGCGACGCCAACGCCGGGCTTGCCGTGTGTGGTGTCCAGCACGTGAGTGGTTAGCTTGCCCATCGATTCAGCCCACCTCAAATATGGCCCGAAAGGCCGTTACCAACAGCATCGTCATTGCGAGCCGCCGCAGGCGGCGAGGCAATCCACGCAGCGCGAGATGCCGCCCTCAATGCCGCCGCCTCTGGATTGCCAAGGCCGATGAAGCCAGCCTCGCAATGACCAACGTTGGGAATCTTTGCAATCACACGTTCACGCATCGTCGATCTGATCAATTGACATCGTGCTTCGCTAGATACGCATCCAGCTTCTCCAGATAGACGCGCTTCTGCGACTCGCTGGCAAAGCTCGCGTCGAAACTGTTGCGCGCCAGCGTCGCCGCATGGCCGGCATCCAGATCCAGCGCGGCAAACGTATCGACGAAGTTCTGATTGAGGTAGCCGCCAAAGTAAGCTGGATCGTCTGAATT
>JBBSIY010000299.1:0-4721 GCA_038257785.1 Lysobacterales bacterium | reverse complement strand
TCGGCCATGCCCATCGGCATACCTGGATGACCAGATTTGGCAGCCTCCACAGCGTCAATGGCAAGAAAACGCAGGGCGTTGGCAAGCTCGCGGCGGCTTGAAGTCGGCATGGAAAGACTGAACCTCTATGGCAGTTGGCTGCGCCCAGCGGGCGGGCAGACGTATATTGTCCCCGATGCGCCCAAGAATGTCCTGCTGGCGATGCGCTGTGAGATATGCTTCGTGTCTGCTCAAATTGAACACTTACGCCCCACAACGTGGAGATCGTTGAACGCACCGTGGATGTCGAGGACCTTCAGCTAGGCATGTTCATATGCCGGCTGGATCGGCTGTGGGAAGGCACGCCGTTTCCACTGCAGGGGTTTTGCGTCGAGTCGACCGAGCAAATCGACACGCTTGCAGAGCTTTGCCGACAGGTGACCATTGATGTCGTGCTGACACGCGAAGCCCAGCGGGAGCGCGCGGCGCACTCACAGGCACCCGTCACCCGCTCGCAGATGTCGCGCCAGTACCGCGCCGTGGCGGACCGCCGCATCTATGTCGATGCCGTCAATGTGCAACAAGAGCTGCCGCGCGCGCGCGTCGCGCAGGAAAAACTCAGCATGGCGACAGCGCGGATTCTGGAGACCGCGCGCGCCGGAAAAACACTTGTTTCTGAAGAGATCGACGAAGCGGTTGCACCGTTGGTAGACAGCGTGCTGCGCTCGGCAGATGCCGTTTTCTGGCTCAACAGCCTGCGCGCGCATGGCGACTATGAGTATTCGCACGCGCTGAACTGCACGGTGCTTGCAGCGGCATTTGGCCGCCATCTTGGATTACCCGAAGAGCAGCTGATCAAGGTCGCAAGCGGCGGTATGCTGCTCGACATTGGCAAGACCCAGCTGCCGCTCGACCTATTAACTCAAAAGGTAAAACTAAAACCGCCGCAGGTGACGCTAATCCGTCGGCATGTCGAGTTCAGCATGGCGATGTTGGCGAAGACCGACAACCGCAGTACCGAAATCGAAGAGATGGTCGCGTCGCACCACGAGCGCGTCGATGGCTCCGGATATCCCTACGGCCTTCAGGGCGCGGAGATTCCACTATTTGGCCGCATCGCCGCCATTATCGACAGCTATGACGCGATGACCAGCAACCGTCCGTACCGCAAGGCACTGTCGCGCCACGCGGCATTGCAGCAGCTTTACGCGGCGCGCGAGACACTCTTTCAAAGCGAGCTCATCGAGCGCTTCATTCAATGCATCGGCGCGTACCCTACAGGATCACTCGTCGAGCTCAACACCGGTGAGGTGGCCATCGTGCAGGCACAAAACCGGACGCGGCAGCTGCTGCCTCGGTTGCTGGTGCTTACCACGCCCGACAAGACGCTGGAGGCGGGCTTCCGTGAGCTTGATCTGTTGGTCGAAGCCAACGTCGGCAACAAGAGCGTGCGTATTATCAAAACGCTTGAACCCGGCACCTATGGGTTAGACCCGACCGAGCTGTTTCTATGAGCCAACTGCGGTGAGCATCTAAATCAAGAAGACGTCGATGAGGTCAGGCCTGTGAGCACACTTATGCACCGCGAGCGTGGATCACGCTCGCGCAAAGAATTTCTGCATCAATGCGAAGCCGAGCTCGCGCGCAGCAACGATCCTAGCGCGATGCTGTTTGTCCGCATCCGCGACTTCGACGAGTTTCGCAGCCGCCACGGCTACGCCAGCGCAGACGCGCTCTCGTATGCCGCTTGCGATGCCATCGAAACGCTCCTGCGCCCAGGCGACAGCGCCTGCCGAATTGATGACGGCGGCTTTGCCATCTATCTGTCACGTCTGCTTAGCGAGAACCACGCCCTGTTGGCAGCCAATCGACTACAGCGCATGTTTCAGCGTGATATGACCGTTGATGGCAGTACACACCCCATTGAGCCGGCGGTCGGCATTACTCACTCTCCGTCGCAAGGCGACAACGCTGCACTGCTCTTGCAGCAGGCTGATCGTGCCTCACAGCATGCAATGGCCAAGCGCGTCCCATTTGAGCGGTTTGTACCGCCGCGTCCGCATGACGACATCCCAAAGTCCGCTTTGCGCACCGCGATTCTAGGTAATCGCATGCAGGTCTGGCTGCAGCCAATTTGGAACTTGCGAGAACGCCGCGTCGTTGGCGTTGAGTCCCTGTCGCGCTGGATCGACAGCGACTATGGAATCGTCAGTCCGGGCGATTTTGTGCCGCTGGCCGAGCGCACCGATCTGATTGGCGATTTCACCCGCTGGTGCCTTAACGCCACCCTGCGGCACACGGCTGAGCTGCGCAAGATCCGCCCGGACATGCACGTCAGCATCAACTTCTCGCCACGCCTGTTTATCGAAGACGATATCGTTGAGCAGGTCGTCAGCTCGCTAGAAATCTGGAACGTGCCGCCCTCTGCACTTGTGCTTGAGGTCACCGAGGGCGCGACGATGGAGGATGCCACGCGCAGTGCCGAAATGCTGACTCGCTTCCGCAGTGCCGGTATTGGCGTTGCACTGGACGACTTCGGCATCGGGCATTCATCGTTTGCCTACCTACAGCAGTTTCCGGTCAGCGCGCTGAAAATCGACAGGTCGTTCATCAGCGGACTGCGCGAGTCTGAGCGCTCGCGCCAGCTGGTGCATTCAATGCTCGATCTCACTCACAACCTTGGCGTCACGAGCATCGCTGAGGGTGTTGAGGATGCGGCCACGCTCGGCGTCCTTCAGGAGCTGGGCTGCGACTGCGTACAGGGCTACCACGTCGCACATCCGCAGCCGGCTGAAAAGCTGATCGAGAGCATGCGCGGCGAGAGCTAACCGCCACACATGAGTTAAGTGTGACCTAGGTAATTTCCGTCGCCACGTCAGCCGGCTCGCCACGCGCCACGACAACGGCGCCTACCAAATCACCGGTCACGTTGACGGTCGTGCGACACATATCGAGAAAGCGATCCACGCCAAGGATCAAGCCGATGCCTTCGGGCGGAATGCCGAACATCCCGAGAATCATCGCGATCACCGGCAGCGAGCCACCTGGCACGCCAGCCGCACCGATCGCGCCGAGCATGCATAGCACCAGCACGCTGAGCTGCTGCGTTAGCGACAGGTCAACGCCGAAAAACTGCGCCAAAAACAGAACCGTAACGCCCTCAAACAGCGCCGTGCCGTTCATATTGGCCGTAGCGCCGAGGGTGCAAACAAATCTGCCGACGCGAGGCGGCACGCCGAGGCTTTCTTCCGCCACTTTCAGCGTGGTCGGCAGCGTGGCGCTACTTGACGACGTAGAAAATGCGGTGAGGATGGCCGGCTCAGCGCGCTTAAAAAAGACCAGCGGCGACATGCCACCGACGAATTTGACCAGCAGGGGAAACACAACGAAAAAGTGGATTGACAGCGCCAGCACGACGGTAGCCACATACCACGCGAGCTGACCCAACACGGCAAAACCCAGCTTGGCGGTAATCGCAAACAGCAGCGCGGCAACCGCATACGGAGCAAGCTGAATCACCCAGCCAATAAGCGTTAGGCAGATATCGTAAATGCCCTGCACCGTACCTAAAAAGCTGCGCGTGCCTTCAGTGCGCACGACCGCTGCAGCAATGCCCACCATCAGCGAGAAAAACATTACGCCGATCAGATCGCCGTTGACCGCAGAGGCCAATGGGTTGCGCGGCACGATGTTGAGCAGCAGGTCGATGCCAGAGAATGTTTCTTGTCTAGCGACGATGGCGGTGGCCTGGTCCTTCGAGCCCGCCAGAATCGCTGCGCCCACTTCAGGGGGCAATCCAGAACCCGGCTGCATGACGTTGACCACCACCAGCCCAATCAATGAGGCAAGCGTAGTCACGGCGAGGATGAACACTAACGTCTTGCCACCAATACGTCCGAGCGAGCGTGGATCGCCGATCTCCACCACGCCGAGCACCAGCGCGGAGAACACTAGCGGGACCACCAGCATGAATAGGAGGCGCAAAAAAATCTGCCCAACAGGATTGGCGACGTATGTCACCAAACTGTTGAGCCATTCGGCGTCAGCGAAGTAGAGGTTAGCGACGATGCCCGCGACTGCACCCGCCACAAATCCGATCAGCATCTTGGTATGCAGCGGCATACCCTTGCCTGTAACTGCGCCGCTCATGGCTCAGCTCCGATTGGAGCGGATTTCGCCGCTGGCAATGCGGCGATCATAGTCATCCACCGTCCGTCGCAGCACCGGCAGCAGGAGATACACGCCGATCAGATTGGGAATAGCCATGATGAACAGCAGGGCGTCGGCGATGTCGACGATGCTGTTCAGCTTAAGAGTGCAGCCAACCACGGCCATGCTCAAGAAGAATATTTTGAACGAATACAGCGCGACTTTAGATTCATTGAACAAAAAGCTGCAGGCCTTAGCACCGTAGTAGGCCCACGTGATCATGGTCGAGAACGCAAACAGGAATACCGCGACAGTCAGCACGTAGGGGAACCAGCTGATGACGCTCGCAAATGCATCGGACGTCAGCTTGACCCCATCAGCACCGCCTACTTGGTACTGCTGCGTGACTACGATCACCAGCGCCGTCATGGTGCAAATCACCACGGTATCGAGGAATGGTTCCCACAGCGCCACATAGCCCTCGGTCACCGGCTCACGCGTTTTCACCGCCGAGTGGGCGATAGCCGACGACCCCAGCCCCGCCTCGTTGGAGAATGCCGCGCGGCGGAAGCCGACAATCAGCGCACCGATCG